>NZ_CAXTNE010000067.1:0-17489 GCF_964245445.1 uncultured Nostoc sp. | reverse complement strand
AAAATATTCATGGTCATGAAGGTTGGGTAACAAGTATTAGTTTCAGTCCTGATGGTAAAATTATTGCTTCTGGTGGCGATAATGATGGAACTATTGAACTTCGGCGGCTAAATGGAACTTTAATTAGTACCCTAACTGGACATAGAAAAGGTATTAATAGTATTAGTTTTAGTCCTGACGGTAAAATTATTGCTTCAGCAAGTAAAGATAAAACTATTAAACTTTGGCGGTTAGATGGAACTTTAATTACTACCATGACTGGACATAGTGGTTCAGTAAATAGTGTCAGTTTCAGCCACGATGGTGAAATTATAGGTTCTGGTAGTGATGACAAAACTATCAAACTTTGGAAAAGAGATGGAATTCCCATCACTACATTGATTGGACATAAAGATTCAGTAACTAGCCTCAATTTTAGCCCGGATGGTAAAATTATTGCCTCTGCTAGTAAGGATGGTAAAGTAATTTTTTGGAGTTTGCAATTAGATGATTTACTCACGCGAGGATGTCAATGGCTCCAAGATTATTTTCTCACTCATCCAGAAACTCATGATAATTTGCGTCCATGTAGCAAAAACCATAGAATAATGTGAATCTAAAAATTCGGAACAGACTTAAACAAATGGCTATTTATGAGCAAATTGGCAGAAGTAGTAATTAATTTAATCATGAATTAGCATGACACAGAAATGGCTTTCTATCGTCGGCATTGGGGAAGATGGGTTACAGGGGTTAAGCGCGATCGCTCGTTCTCTAGTCAATCAAGCTAAAGTAATTGTAGGAGGCGATCGCCATTTAGCTATGCTCCCTACAGATGAGCAACGTGAGAAACTAGTCTGGACATCTCCCATTAGCACTTCAGTAGAGGAAATCAGCCAGCGTCGGGGTGAGTCAATTTGCGTACTTGCAAGTGGCGATCCGATGTGTTACGGCATTGGTGTTACCTTGATGCGGCGAATTCCCGTCTCTGAAATGACGATTATCCCCGCACCTTCAGCCTTCAGCCTTGCCTGTGCCAGGGTTGGATGGTCTTTAACTGAGGTGGAAACCTTGAGTTTGAATGGTCGTTCATCCTCTCTACTCCAGTCTTACATCTATCCAAAAGCGCGGCTGTTGATTTTGAGTGAAGGAAAGGACACACCCGCCATTGTTGCTGAAATTTTGACAAATCGCGGCTATGGTGGCAGTAAAATTACCGTGTTGGAGCGCATGGGTGGCGCTCATGAAAGAATTGTGGAAGGTACGGCTGCATCTTGGAGTGAAACTGAAGTTGCGGCTTTGAATGCGATCGCAGTTTATTGTATTGCTGATCCTGGGGTTATTCCTTTACCAAGATTACCAGGATTACCAGATAACGCCTATCACCACGATGGACAGTTAACGAAGCGTGAAGTCAGGGCAATCAGTCTAGCAGCTTTGGCTCCCACACCGGGAGAATTATTGTGGGATGTTGGCGCGGGTTGTGGCTCTATTTCTATTGAATGGATGCGGAGTAATGCTCGGTGTCGAGCGATCGCGATCGAACAAAATGCTTCTAGACTACTATATATTGCCGATAATGCCGCTACTCTCGGTACTCCAAATCTGCAAATCATTGAAGGTAAAGCGCCTCAAGCCCTGAAAGACTTGCCTACACCAGATGCCATTTTTATTGGTGGTGGGGTGACAGCAACGGGACTTTTTGATGTTTGTTGGGAAGCACTGCGACCGGGTGGGCGTTTGGTGGCAAATGTGGTGACGGTAGAGGGTGAGCAAACTTTATTTCAATGGCATGAACGAGTCGGTGGCGATTTAACTCGTATTGCAATTCAACGAGCTGAACCTATTGGTAAATTTTTGGGCTGGCGAGGAATGGCGGGTGTGACGCAATGGGTAGTTGTCAAATAACAAGATGAATCATAAGTTAAGGGAACTTAATTTCAAATTGAAATTTTTTTTACTTATGATTGCAACGCTATTACCAGAAACTGGTTTAGTTCACACTTAATATTTATAATTGAAAAACCTTACTGTTATTGCAGCTAATAAGCAGCTAATTGCTGTATAATTAGTTTTGTGTTCCCTTTTAGACTAGCTCATGGTTTGCAACAATTGCGGCAATTTATTTATTGAAGCGATTTCTGTTGTGATTATCGTTGACAAAAAGTCACTTATTGGGGGTGAAGTAATGGACGATCATAATCTTGACGACAAAAATAAATTTCTTTACCCTCGTAGTCGCTATTACGGTCAAGTTAAGCCAGAGAATTTAGTATTTAATGCCAACCTTCAAGAATTTGCTCAAAAAGTTGGCTACATTACCAGTTTAGAAACATCTGGAAAGCTTGAGCCAGAAGATGCTTACAAACAGATTAAAGCACTTTGGAAAGAGTTGAAGCGTAGTAAAAAAGCATTGTTTATTGGTGAGGAACCACGAGAAAAATCCTAAAGTTGCTTAAGAAAGCCGATAATGCGATCGCTATTTATAATTACTCTTACAGAAGTGCGTTCGCCTGTGTTTCAAGTACCCTGTTTATCTACTATTAGATTCCTCAACTTTTCTTCATCAAAACTAAGCCCATGACGTTCTAAATATGGGCGTAAATTTATTTTAATGAATAATATCAAGTCCGGTGAATCACTTACGATTACCGTATCTGTGCAAAAATCTCAAAAGCCTCTTTCCCCCTGCTCCCTGCCCCCTGCCCCCTGCGGTTTTAATGATAAGTCTTTAGCCGGACATGATATAAATCTTTCAGTTCTTGGGCGATTTATTGGGGTGGATTTCCTGATAATGCGTAGGCGTAGCCCGCCGCAGGCATCGCAATCAAACGTTCTGCTGCTCGGACTTTACCACAGTCTATTGCAAGAGTTGCAGTACTGCAATGTAATACTGAACGAGTCGGCTCGGCATCAAGTTGATTGGCAATCAGTGCAGCAGCTTGAAATTCTTTTTCAAAGGCTTGTTGAGATAGCTAATTGGCTTGCTCCAGGTTACCTCTGAGTTTAGCAGTAAAAGCTGCTTCGCCCAAATCCATCGCTTGTTTATGCAACTGCTGAATCTGACTCATTTTTCCACAATAAAAGATTGTACTTGATTGCAGTGGAAGGCGTGCGATCGCAGAGAATTATTACTTATTTTCCTCCAATATTAGCGTAGACTCAGCAGTACGCCCAAATTCTTCTGGTGCATATTGCAGGTGAACTTCTGCACCAGGCCAAGAAAATGTACCAGGAGTAACAGAACGGACTAAGTAATGCAGACTATAAACTCCTGGTTCTAAATGGTCGGCGTAGGCGATAATGCGATCGCGGTAGATATTTCTAAAGCCAAGTTCCCAGCTATCGGCTTTTGCTTGTAATGCAGCTGTGGTAGTTTGAAAACTTGCATCCACCGCCTCAAAACCCGATGGTAACGGATCTTTAATCACCACATGATCTACAGGATGATCGGCAATGATTTCTAAACCAATATCAAACACTTGTCCAGAGGCTAAAGTCAAGGGTTTATCGAAAGCGTAAAGACCTGTTTTTTGTAAAACTTTCTCTTTATTTACTTGACTAATTTCTCGTATTATCCGTAAACCATTAAATCTGCCTGGTTGATTTCCCTGCAAGCGATAATTATAAGCAACCAGATAGTGTAAAGTGCCATTACCTGATTTTTGCAGCGTTAAATCTTGACGCCCACGAGGTAATAGATTCATCGGCACAATTAGTTGTAAACTAGGATTTTTGTAGCCTTCAAAGCGATTTTCTCCTAACTTATTACCAGCTAATTGCACTGTGGCAACAAAATTAGGTGGTGTGGGTTGCAGTTGGCTATATTCTACCAAAGCTGTTAAAGCTTGGGCATTATTATAGTTAGTTTGCCATGTGCCATCCCGTCGTAGTGCCAGAAGACTTTGGAATAATTTATCTATAACTTCGGGTTTACTTTGTTTGGCAATAAATAAGCGTAAAGCTTGCGCTTGCGTCGTAGTAGATGAACTCATCCATCCCCAACTGCTGGGTAAACTCACAACTGCTGTGCGACCAGTTTCATATATACTCTGTTGCAGCCTGTTTACTAATTGTTGAGATTCATCTTGCCATTCTGGGAATTGAGATAAGTATCGCGCCAGTTTAATTTGAGTTACTAAATCAAAATTATTGCGCTGTTCATAAATATCTCCGAGAAAAGTATTGCGTTTTTCACCCAATTCTGCTAAAGCAATTAAGGCATTAATTTGCAGTTGCCTTTTACATAGTACTTGTTTGCAAAAATCGTATTCTCCAGGATTCGCCAAAACTTTTTGCAGATAAGTTTTAAGGCGAGACAGCAATGCAGAATCGGTTAAATTAGGGAATACCTGACTAGCTTTAGCTAAAGATTCAGCCGCATAAGAAGAAACCCAAGGGTCAGATTTTTCTTGTTTAGGGAAAGCAGCAAAACCACCATCTGCTATTTGGAGTTTTTGTAATTTTTCAATGGCTTGTTTTACCTGTTGGCTAGGATTAAATTCGGAAAATGTCTGACCATATTTTTGTGTAAGATTTTGCAGATTGGCAGCAATTATTAACTGACTTGCAGCAGGTTCTGTAAACGGTAAATCATCATCTTCTAAAACCTGCTTTGCTGGTGCTTGAATCTCCGGTATCAAAGTACTTGCCAACTGAATATCTAAACCTCCCGCGTCAGGGAAGATATTTTTATCAACATTCACGGGAATTTTTACCTGTTTTTCAATGACACCAGTTTCAACAACTTGTTCTGTAATTTCAATTGGCTTAATTTCCAAAGGAACTTCAAAAGCATCTGCGGCTGTACCATTTAGTTGAGTATTAAAGCGAACTTTACCAACTCCCACACTATCTGCCAGCATTGGAAAGCGATAAGCGTGAGTTGCGGATTCAGCTTTGGTTTGCAAAGCAGTAGCTGTGGGGTTTTTGTCAGCAAACTTCACCGTACCGCTAAGTTCGCCATTTATTGAGAGATTTCCTGTATTCCCAGTGTTGTTAGTTACAGATAAACCAGCAAGGATGCGATCGCCTGGACGGGCAAATTGTGGCAAGATGGCATTAGTTAACAGTGGCTTTGTGGTGATAAACGTCGCGTCCCCATTTCCGAAACGCAGATTTCCATCAGTGGCCACAGCCATCACCCGCCATGTAGTTAAGTCATCCGGTAATTTAAAGGTTATCTGTGCATTACCATTAGCATCGGTGAGAACAGAACCGTTGTAGTAAGTTAAGGCTTGAAAATCTGTGCGAGTGCGAGTATTGGCTGCACCAGTTGAAAAACCACCGCCATAACCCCAACCTTTAGGTTTAGCTACATCTTGTGGTTGTAAAATTACATCTGGTCGATTATCGCTAAAGCGGGTAGATATCGGCTGTTCTGCATAAACTGTATCCACCAAATCTGGCGGACGATAACCAGAAAGTTGTAACACCGCTTCATTTACCACCATGACTGTAAATTGTCCTTTGGTGGGATTGCCTTGATTATCCTTCAGTTCTAGTTGTACCGTTTCCTCTGTACCAGGTTCTAATGATGCTTGAAGTGGCTTAACTTGCAGTTTTAAATACTTATCTTCTAAGTTAACTTTAAAAGGTGTAAAACCAATCTTCATCAAGTTATCTAAACTTCCGGCTTCCACTTGGTTGATGGGTTTACCTTGTCTGACTAATACAGCTTCAATGGCTGCATTTGGTAGCATTTCTGGCGTGACTTTAAACTGAATTTGTGGTGCGCTTCCCTGAGTTTTGGTAATTTGCTGATAAAGGGGTTTGTCTTTAATCACAGCAAAGTACAATTCTGCATCTGGATAGGGAGATTGAATTAGTACAGTAGCGGTTTCGCCAGGCTTAAACTCTTTTTTATCTAGCTGAATTTCTAAGACATCTTTTTCTTTAGAACCCCAAAATACAGGATTTTCTCCAGTTGCCCAAATTTGTAAATCTGTGGCACTTAATTCGCCTTTGGCATCACTAAAATTAACTATAATCCGGTATGAACCAGATTCCGGTGCTGTCAAATTTACCGATTGTGGATTGCTAGCAGATGTAATTTCTGCTTGTCCGACTGTTTTATATTCAACTTGATTTTTTGGTGTTCGGCTACCTTCCACCAACTGCGTGACGCTGCTGTATTTAATCTGTTGTAATTCCAGGCGTACCCGTTGGTCTGTAATCGCCTTTCCTGTAGGATCAGTAACAATCACTTCAATAGGAAAAGCCTTACCAGCATCAGCAATGAAATTACTTTTTAACCCGATAAGGCGATTACTTGGTAAGGCTGTAAAAGTTTTGGAATTCGCGACAGACAGATTAGAAACATCTGCAACTTGCACATCTACCTGGTAAGTCATCGGATATGGTAAATCATTAGCCACATTCACAGTTTGACTACTTTTACCATTAGCATCTAGCTGGGCATTAGTTTGCAATACATCACTAGATATAGTAGGGGTTTCCTCGGGCCATAACCATTGCCTACCAAAAGTAAATTCATCCCAACCTTTAGGAACAAAATTAGCCTGCTGGCGAGTGATAAAATATTTTGCTTCGCCACCTTCTACAGGCGCACCAAATAAATAATTGCTTGTGGCATTAATATTAACTTTCTCGTCAATAAGAGCAAATTCTTTATCTAAGTTTAGTTCGACTTTAAAATTGGGTGGCTTAAACTCAGCTACCCGAAATTCTCCAGAAATTTCTTGCCCATTCTTCCCCTTCGCCTGGATTGTATAATAGCCTAAGCGCTGAGTAGTTTTGATTGGCAGTTCTAGAGAAAATGTACCAAATTCATTTGTAGTTTGCGTACCTAAATTAGTCTTTTGCCCATCAGGATTAACCAAAGTTAATTGGTAAACAGCATTTTTATCTTGTTGGATTGTACCATTTTGCAAATAGTCAGCGAAACCAGTCAACCAAGCTTTTTCGCCTGGTTGATACAACTGTCTATCCGAGAAAATTACCCCGCGTGATTCAGGTTTAGCAACTTGCCAATCTGCATCAATACCATAGCCATAAACACCGCTATATTCTTCAACTCTAGCAAATGCCCAATCTTGATTTTCTCGGGCAATTACTAATAATTGTGGTGATTTACTATAACTTTCATTTCCCGAATAACATTGCTGTAATCCTTCACGAATAATTGTAAAAGTTCCATTTTCATCAGTTTTACCCGTTGCACAAGGTACAGGTTCGGGGCGAGATTTAGCCTGTAACTTTGATTGATAAATCTCAACAGCAGCCGCTTGAACTGGTGAACCATCTGTAAGATGATTGACGCGAATTAAGCCTGACTCAGGAAACCACTGAGTAAATACGCCCAAATTCGTCAATTCAACCATGCCATAAGTCGTAGGTTCACGCCACAGTTCCTTACCATTCTCCTGATATTTATTAGTGCGGGCTTGCACTCCATAAGCTAACATTCCCGTAGCTGCACTTATTTTTTCTCGCAGAGGAACAGCAATATCAACTGATTGATTTTTTTTACCCGATACCTTAAAGCTTTGCCAATCAGAAGGTTGTGGTAATAAATCATTACTATTATTAAAATAAACTAAATCTGTAGGTTTAACTACTTGATAAGCTGCTTTGTACTTAGATTCTGGTAGATTTCCCGTACTAATATTTAGCTGTAAATCCTTACCTGTGGGGAAAATATTCAAATCTGAGGGTACCCAAATATCCCCAGCTAAATCTCCAGTATCATATTTAAGTGTGACAGGTTTACCTAAAGTTTGCCCAAACTTATCTTTGAGGTTTCCGCCGATAGTAATTGTATAAGTCTTGGCGGGTTCTAGCGCATAAGGATTGATGCCGACAATTTTATCTTCATCATTTATTTGGATAATTCTCGAAATTTCTTTTGGTGCTGGATTAATAGTAATGTTTTCTTTAGCTGAATCTGCCACTAAGACGTTATTAAATTCTAGCTGAGGACTGCCTTTAATAAATCTTCCAAAAGTTCCCCCTGCATCTGGCTGTCCGTAAAAGTTAATTTTTTGAAATGCCAAAGGCGAATAAGTTGCTAACTTACTGGCAAATTCTTTCTCTGTAGGTAGATTACCATACGCAGGGCGGATTCCGGGAGAAAATACTAGGCGATAAGGGGTTGCTTTTTCAAGATTTTGCTGGGGGATAAGGTTATAAATCCAATTGCGTGCTGAAGGGTCAAATTTTTCTAAAGTTTCTTCTTCATTTTTTAATGGTTTTTCTTCTTTGTTTAATTCGACTTTAAAGTCTACACCCTTGTTTTTTCCTTCAGGATTTAGCTGTAAATGTTCTTGTACAGAAGCTAAATCCAATTCGACATTTGAAGTAAACTGTAATTTCTGTTGTAAATCAATTGGTTCGATATCAGCTTTTTCAATGGGATTGACACCGGGTAAATTAGTCAGGTTGATAGATTCGGTATTGAAAGTCCAAGGTAAGTCTTTGTCTAGGTGATGATTTTTTAAATCGGCTAAACCTGTTTTGAGGGTGACTTGAAATCTTGTCGCTATTGGCAAGGCTTTCTCGGCTTGAAAACCCACCATGCGCGGTGTTAAAAAACGAAATTGACCGGGTAAAGGCGGCCAAAGCGCAAATTTCTCTAATATTTTCTGCTGTTCTGGACTGTCAAGACTTTCAACTGGGATTAAAGCTTCTTTAAAACGGATGCGGATTTGGTTAAGAGATTTTGCATCCCCAATGGGACTAATTTGTTCAATCCAGTCTGGTAGTTTAGGCGGGGTGAGTGCGGATACTGCTGGGAGTTGTTCTTTACTTGAGTTGATACCAAAAAAATTACACCCTGCCATACCTAGCATAAATGTAAAGAGAAGAAGATACTGTATTTTTCTCTTCTGGCTTGAAGAATGACTAATTTTTTTTAACGTAGACGCTTCGGCTTGCCGCAGGCTACCGCCAAGTACGCCAAGGAAGAAATAGAGAATTTTATAGTGGAAGCGGAGTATAACTCTGATAATCATATTTTTAGTAATTAAAAATAAAAATTCACAAATTATAGACAATAAAAGTTTGCATTCCCTCATTGAATTGGCAATGCCAAGACTAATAAGGGAAGGCTGATGACTATTTTTTACTCAAATATTGGATAAAACTTATGTTTATTTACATAGATAACCAATACCGTGTGATTGTTCTGCAAAATCACTACAAATCTTAACTATGAAGAAGTATTTAAGTTATGCAAATATTAATTTATATCTGCTAAGTTATGACAAATTAATTGTTAAGGATTTGACATATTTCCTGATTTAGATTTAATCGCCACGTCAAAATTAAGGTAAGTTTTCTTGGGCAGGGATTCCCTGATGAAACTAATTTTACGATCGCTACTCAAAATTAAGCGCACTAGTAAGGTTATCCTGGCTGTGCTGGTAATCTGTCTGGTTGTACGTCTACTACCTTATTTTGCGCCCATTCGTGCCGCAGATATTGCTCAAAATCAGTTGGCAATGCAATTTAGCGATCGCAATGGTTTACCATTAGGAACACTACTTACCCGTGACCAAGAGCATACATCAGTAGTACCACTAAATCAGGTTTCGCCCCAGTTTATCCACGCTATTTTAGCCGCCGAAGATGGCAGCTTTTACCATCACGGGGCATTGGATATGAAAGCTATTATCCGCGCCAGCAAAGAAGCCATCCACGCCAAACGAATTTTTTCCGGTGCTTCCACAATTACTATGCAGTTAGCGCGGATGTTAGATCCTGTACCGCGTAGTTTCTCTGGTAAACTGAGTGAGATTTGGCTATCTTGGCGGTTAGTAGCAGGGATAAATAAAGATGAAATTCTCTCTGCATATATCAATCGCCTGCCTATGGGAGGGAATATATATGGTGTGGAAGCAGCAGCGCAGACTTATTTTTCTATCCCAGCTAGTGAGTTGAATCTTGCTCAAGCTAGTTTGTTGGCTGCTATTCCCAATAATCCCACATACTTTAACCCTTACCAGCATTGGGAACGACTAAAGCAGCGACAAAAATACGTCCTCAATCGTATGGTACGCGATGGATATATTAGTGGAGCGAACGCAGCCCGAACATCCGCCGAAAAAGTTGTGTTTCAATCTCGCCAACGGGGAATTATCGTCGCACCACACTTTTTGTTTTGGTTAGCCAATCAAATCCCTCTTAGTCCCCCTTATAAAGCGGAGAATCAAGCCTCTCTAGGGGATCAATCCGTTATCCGCACGACTATAAATCGTCCTTTACAGCAGTTTGTCGAAGCACAGGTGCAACAGGTGATTTCTTCTCTCGCCGCCAACAATGTCCATGATGCAGCTGCGTTGGTGATTGACAATCACACTGGTGAAGTTTTGGCTTATGTTGGTTCGCCTGATTATTTTAATGAAGGCAAACTGGGACGCAATGATGGAGTACAGGCGCTACGTCAACCAGGATCTACCCTCAAGCCTTTTGTGTATGAATTAGCTTTAGAAAAAGGTTTAATTCGCCCAAATACCATTTTGGCAGATGTACCCGCCCATTATGCCATTCCCGGCGCGAAACTTTATAGCCCCACAGATTACACTGAAAGCTTTCTTGGCCCTGTGCGGGTGCGAATCGCTTTAGCAAATTCCCTAAATGTCCCCGCAGTGAGGGTTTTAGAAAAAGTAGGCGTAGAAACTTTCTTAGAACGTCTGCATCAACTGGGCTTTGAACACCTTAATCAAAGCCCAGAATATTACGGTTTAGGGTTAACTCTCGGTAGTGGCGAAGTCAGTCTATGGGAACTTGCTAGAGCTTATGTTACTATGGCACGACTCGGAGAAGCTACGCCGCTAATAAGCACATTTTCAGATTCCCCACTCCCCAGTACAGACGCGATTAATCGCGTCTCTACCTACTCCCCACTCCCCAAGCACACAATATGGCAATTAATCACCAACATACTCAGTGATAACTATGCTCGTGCAACAGCATTTGGTGTAGACTCAGTGTTAAATTTACCTTTCCCTGTTGCTGTTAAAACTGGCACTTCTTCCAATTTTCGGGATACTTGGACAGTTGGCTTCACCACAGATTACACCGTCGCTACTTGGGTAGGTAATTTCAACGGCGAACCGATGCGTCAGGTTTCAGGTGTTACCGGGGCTGCACCCTTGTGGAATCGAATTATGTTACACCTGCACGAACATCAAGAACCAGTAGGCTTTCCACCTCCAGAAGGTTTAGTGCAATTACCTGTTTGTGCAATTTCGGGGTTACGACCAACACCAGATTGTACCTCAGTAGTGCAGGAATATTTCTATCCAAAAGATAAAATTGCCTATGAAGGTGACAATCAATTCAATTTACCACCAGAGTATGATGAGTGGTTTGCAAAACAACAGCAATCGAGTCTTATTTCTACCAATTTGAGAATTTTATCTCCGCATCATGGCGATTTATTTTTACTGTATCCAGGTGAAGAAGCGAAGCAAAAACTCGAATTTAAGCTAGCGGGAAATAAATCTGTGCCTGTTGAATGGTGGCTAAATGGGGAAAAACTAGATACAAACTCAGCTAATTCTTTATTTTGGAATTTGCGTCCTGGTAAGTGGACTTTGGAAGCAAGAAGCGGGGAAATGACCGACAAGGTAAGTTTTCAGGTAGAATTAGCTAGTATTAAACCTACGCGTCGAGGATTTTCTATTAGTAATTCTCAGGTAAAGGAGAATAATCCATAAATAAAAAAAGGCAGGAATTACCTGCCTAGTTCCGTTAAACAGTTTAATAAGTAAAGTATTGCAGATCATATTGACAAAGCCATTGCAAAATTATGTCAAAGGTATGACCACAAATAATACAGCATATTTCAAGTTAATGATATAGCAATCCTAAATCATTTGTGAGAGAAACAATCGCTGAAAAGCCTATGAATACGTACTTTTAATCTCCGTATTTTCTCACATTTCAATTCGGATTGCTATATACACAAGCTAAGTCCCAAAACCAGATATAAAGCCTGTTTTACTTCTGAATTCTGACTCCTGAATTCTGAATTCTGCTGTATATCTGTTCCAGCAACAATGTAAGCTTGAACAAGAGGAAGGGAGCAGGGGCAGATAGAAAAGAATGCTGCACAGTCGATATATTTGCTTACCGCGTCTGCTTGATAGGAATCTCAATCAAAAACTCTGTACCCTTACCGGGTGCAGAAATACACTTGATTTTTCCCTTGTGCTTATCTACTATAATCTGGTAACTAATAGATAATCCTAAGCCAGTGCCTTTACCTATAGGTTTAGTAGTAAAGAAAGGATCAAACAATTTAGTCTTAACTTCCTCTGGTATTCCTGGTCCATTATCTTTAATACTAATAATCACGCACTCCTCATTCTTAACTTGAGTATGGATCATAATAGAGCTAAGGTGTTTTTTAGTCTCTCCTTTTAAACTTAAACACTCTTCTTCCCATTCATATAAAGCATCAATAGCGTTACTTAAAATATTCATAAATACCTGATTCAGTCCTCCTGCATAACATTCAACAAGAGGCAAATCACCATAATCTTTGATTATTGCAATCTCCTGCTGTTTATGCTTTCCTTTGAGACGATATTGTAAAATTAATAGAGTGCTATCAATTCCTTGATGAATATCAACAGGTTTCATTTCTGCTTCATCAAGACGCGAGAAGTTCCGCAAAGTTAGCACAATCTCACGAATGCGGTCAGTACCAACTGCCATTGAGGATAAGACTTTCGGCAGATCATCAATAATAAACTCTAAATCTATATCATCAATAAGACTACTTAGTTGTGGGTTATAATTAAATTTTTGTTGCTGATACAAGTTAATTAAAGTTAGTAAATCCTGACTATATTCTCTAACATGCATCAGGTTACCATAAATGAAATTAACTGGATTATTTATTTCATGAGCAACACCAGCAACTAGCTGACCTAATGAAGACATTTTTTCAGTTTGAATAAGTTGTACTTGAGTGTGTTGCAATTCTTGCAGTGTCTGTTGTAATTGATTATTTTTGTGTTTTAGTTTTGCCGTTCTCTCTGCAACTTGCATTTCTAACCTATAATTTATTTCTTCTAAGGCGGCTTGAGCAATTTTTTTAGCTTTTAAGTATTGCTGTAATAAGTGCAATACTAAAAGCCATGCTGGAATTAGCATTGCTAAACTTATAATAGATTCTAAAATTGCCCAAAACATTCTTTTATAATAATTATCAACTTTCTGCTGTAATTGAAGTGATATATTACGCTTTCTTTTAGCAACACCATCAGCATAAATTTGTTTTTGACTTTCATACTCTCGGTTAGAAAGTAATACTTGCGCTATCTCTTTTTGATTTTTTTTAACCAATTCAAAAGATTGATATTCTATTTCTACTAAGCGTTGATTAGCAGCATCAACTTTTTTAGCATCCTCATTTTCATACACTTTAGGAGCCAATTTAATAGATTCTTTAATAGCAAGATCAAGTTTAGGTTCAAATTGGCGATACCGTTCTTCCCAAATAAATTTTCCTGTAGCAGCATTCATGCGTGCTGACATCGTTAACACTTCATCAAGATAAGTAATTTCATCACTCAGTATTTGGAGTTTAAATTCATATTTAGTAATACTATTAAAGTTATGATATGCTTGCCAATTGAGGCAAATTTGAGGAATAAACAAGATTAATGTTAGCAGTAACGTTATAGTTACTATTTGAGAGGGAACGAATCTCAGTTTATTAGAAAGATAAAGGTGCATTTTGATAATATTTTTTAGATATATGTTAATTGAGTATTAACCAAATTTAATAATTTCCTATAAGTTTTATTTCATCAGGATTAATCCCAAAAATATTTCTCAAATTTCTTATAGGTTCATCTTGATAAATTTCAAAGTTAATCTCATTTATTTGTTTAATTTTAATTTTTCTCCCATACATAAAACCTAAATTAAAATTTATTAAATCTGATGTCGAGAAATTATAAGGATATGGATATATAAATTTAGCAAAAAGTTTATAGATGAATAAATGTAATTGATTAGTCTTTAAGTCATTACCCATTGTAAATCCAATTACAAAAGCTTCCTCTTGAGGAGAAATGCCTCTACCTAAAAGTATGTGAATATAATCATGATGACGCAGACTAATTTTTCCGGGTAACGCCAATGGACTATTAGGGTTCTCTAGTAACCAAATTACAAAAGGAATTTTTGGTTTATGTAAACTAAATATTACTGCATGTACTTTTTTTAAATTCATTTGAGCTATGTCTAGTTGAAAATTTTCATCTAAATCAAAAGCCATATTCTTACTTGTAACCAAATAACTAACTTATTAGTATTTGTTTCTACTCTGATTTGTCTATATCTACCCAGAAAATTATTTTTATTTTTATAATTAAGTATAATAAAACCTATTTTCTATGAAGTTACAGTATTATTACTGAATTTAGAGTAAGGGCAAAGGCATCTAAATGAGGAATCATCGACTGATAAAGTGTCATTGCGATCGCTCGTGCAAAACTCTATAACCGCCTACTTTTGCCACAGTGTACTTCCAATCACAGACTCTCGTAGGTGAGTTCTGTATTTGCCCAGTTGGTTTCTGCCAAAAATTCCCTAAATGTGGTCAGAAGTCCAGGAAACTCCTCTTCTCGTAAACGCCAGACATCGGCTTGATAACCTTGCTTGCGATACCACTGAATCAAATCGAACAGTTCCTTTTGCAGCAAGAGTAAGAAAATCCAGGCGGGTGTCTCTTTGTAGACAACTTTCATCCCTTGCGCTTGGGAGAATGCCTCTGCCATCTCAAGAGGAGTTAGCACATCGCCAGCTAGCTCAATTTCTTGACCAATATACTTAGTGGGATGTTTAATTACGTAAGCAGCAACGCGACCCATGTCCTTCGTTGTAATTAGATGAAGGGGCTTGTTTGGTTGAATAGAAAATGGGAAACTACCTTTGAGGATGGAAGGTCGCGTGTACTTCTTCCAAAACTCCTCCATAAACAAGCAGGCTCGCAACATGGTAGTCGGTAAGCCAGCTTCTTTGAGAATTTTCTCTACTTGATACTTTTGCTCAATGCGAGGGATTCCTGAATTTCTATCCGCCCCACCTGCGGAATTGTAGACAAAGTGCTTAATGTCAGCCTGTTTAGCTACTTGTGCAACTCGCCTTGCTCTCTCCACCTCTAGCGGGTCAATTTTAGCAGAGTCCGCAGAAGTAGCATGGCAGTAAACAGCCGAAATTCCTGTAAAGGCTTCTATGAGGGAGATTTCATCGTCGAGGTTGGCTTTTACCAGTTCAACTCCGGCATCGTTGAGTTTTGCAAGAGTTGGACGATTAAGGTCAATTTCTCTAGTGATAACTCGCAGGTTGGTAACTTTCTGTTCGAGAAATCCCTTAACGACATTTCCACCTGTGCCGCCAGTAACTCCGATGAGTAAAACTTTATCAGTGTTTGACTCTGTGCGATCGCGGAAATTTGACATTCTCTCTTCTACCTGGAGTTTTTCATTTAAATTAAGTTTATCCAAAGACAACAGAAGCAAACAATAATTCCACGCCACTTACAGTCGTTCTGCCTCAGTGAAAGATTTAAGAAGAACTCTGACAGAAGCTAGATGCTGGTTTTTTGCCTTTACATTATGCTTTGTTTGCATTCATTATCTAAAAAGGATACATACAAACAGTGCTTGAGCAGCAACCTAATGTAGACAGTACAGCTTTATTTAAACAGTTGTGGGGTTTGACAAACGAACTCCGTCAGAAAATAGACGCTCGTTTTGAATTACATTCAAATCCGTCTACCAAGAACTTTCAAAACTACTCTGCCTTGATTGGAGAAGCCCACGGCTCGCTCAATACCTTCTCTGGTTCAGAAATTGATTGGCTAGTGCATTCATGGTTGCGCGAACCTAAATCAGGCTTTTGCAATATGCACCTAACTGTTTGGCTCAAGTCGCAAATTCGTGTTCCTCATTTGGCTGTTGTCTTTGCCACGGTTCCAGAACTGTTCTTTTTTATAGATTACGTCCCTCGGACTGATCTATTCACTGACCTAAATTATTTGGATCGTTACTACGAACCCGTGAACCAGACATATCTGGCGTTTCTTGAAGATTCGCGTTTTCAGCAGTATATTAGCAAAACGCTGTATATCCGTCAGGTACAATCCCATACTAGTTTGTGTTACACCAGTCCAGTTACAGAAGAGACACTAGCTCGTGTTCAAACGGTAGCGCATGAGATGATAGATCGTTGGCTAGGTTGGGTAGATGAAGCTGAACCAGTAGCAGAATCCGAGCGTGCTGCTTTATCTGAGCGTGACTTATTTGTGCGCCGTACTGTTGCTGAACGCGACCCAGACAACCAAATTGCTGTGCGGCTATTTGGAGCAGAAATGACAGAAAACACTTGTACGATCGCTCTGGGGTGGCGTAGGCGTTAGCCCGCCGTAGGCATCGCATTCTATAGAATTTGGTGAGGGAATTTTGGACAATAACACCGATAATCTCAACTCATACCGCGCTTTAGCACTGCAAGTTACCTGTCATGCAGTCAACCAAACAAGCAATTGCCAACAAGCGCGATCGCTCATGCAAAACTCTATCAACCGCCTAGCTCAACAAATTGCTGCCAGTATCGCTTTCATCGGCTTCGATTGTCGTTTAATTGTACTGCCAGAATATTTCCTCACTGGTTTCCCGATGGGAGATTCTCTGGCAGGATGGGCAGAAAAAGCTTGTATAGAAATGGCTGGTGCTGAGTATGAGGCACTTGGTAAAATTGCCCAAAAGCATAAAATCTTTTTGGCTGGTAACGCCTATGAAGTTGACCCCAACTTTCCCGGATTGTACTTTCAAACCTGCTTTATTCTTGACCCTTCTGGCTCAATTGTTTTGCGATATCGGCGGCTAAATTCCTTATTTGCTCCCACACCTCATGATGTTTGGGATAAATATCTTGACTGCTATGGTTTAGAGGGAGTTTTCCCCGTAGCCAAAACGGAGATCGGTAATTTGGCAGCTTTAGCATCAGAAGAAATTTTGTATCCAGAAGTGGCGCGGTGTCTAACGATGCGAGGAGCTGAGATTTTTGTCCATTCCACCTCGGAAGTATACAACAAAAACCTCACACCTAAAGACGCGGCAAAGATTACTCGCGCCGTCGAAAATATGGCTTATGTAGTTTCAGCTAATACCGCAGGCATCGCTAATATTGCTATCCCCATTGCTTCGGCTGATGGTGGTTCTAAAATCATTGACCATCGCGGAATCGTTTTAGCAGAAACAGGTGCAGGTGAAAGCATGGCAGCATTTGCAGAGATTGATTTAGGAGCATTACGCCGCGATCGCCGCCGACCAGGGTTAAATAATTTACTTTCACGCCAGCGATTTGAATTATACGCCGAAAGTTATCGCCAATCACACTTTTACCCAGCTAATACTATGCTGGAGGGAGAAGTAGACCGCAAACACTTCCTCCAAACGCAGCAAGCCACCATTGAACGGTTAGCCAAACTGGGAATCATTTGAATGGGGAATGGGGCAGGGGGC
>NZ_CAXTNE010000066.1:0-30786 GCF_964245445.1 uncultured Nostoc sp. | reverse complement strand
GCTCACAACTTCCCCTTAGATTTGGCCGCTGGTGATGTTGCTCCTGTGGCAATGAGCGCTCCTGCTATCAACGGTTAATTCTGAAGTTTAGCTAAATTAAAAAGCGCTCTCCCAATGGGAGGGCGCTTTTTAGTGTTAACGATAATAGCGCTTAATTCTGGCAGCGCATTCTCAGTTGAGTATGCGGTAGTTTAAAAACAACTGACTTCCAACCTGACGAGTTTCGACGAGTTGGAGATGAGGAGCAGCTTGGGGAAGAAAACCCTCTCCCTCCACTGGGCTAGGGGCGTGCTTTCCTCCATAAATGATGGGCCAAATTGTCAACCACCAATCGTTAATTCGCCCTGCCTTTAGTAAAGCAGCTGTTAAAGCGCCGCCTCCCAAAACAATGACTTTGTGAATACCCCGCTCTGCCATCAAGCTGTAGGCTCGATCCCAGTCTAAATCTGTCTCTCCCAAATCGATTAATTCAGCGAGCTTTTGCAAGCTTGTTGCATCAGAATTACGCTTTAAACCAGTCCGTGTTGTAAATATCCATCGCTCAATGTCCTGGCTTAAAAAAGGCAAGTCCAGCGATAGGTCTAGGGAACCTGAGACAACGCAGGTAATAGGCTGGGGAGACTGACCTCGAACCTTACGTGCTGCCAAAAGTTCGGGATTGCGAATTGTATAAGTTCTTCCCTCAGCCCGAATCGTCCCTGCTCCTACCAAGACTAAATCGGCAAGGGAGGCTTGATACTCTAGGTGTGCTTGATCAACTGGATCGGAATCACGAGGCGCTTTAGGATCTACGGCACTAATTTTTCCATCGGCCGTCATCGCAAGAACCACAGTTGTTTGGATAGCTGACATGATTACATTCTGACGGTTCTTTATAATTTTACCTTTTTGAATTCTTTGCCATGAATAGTTGTTATATTGTGCTTTAATTTACTTTCTAAGCGATGGTTCAAGGTGGTAAGAGAATTGTTGTTGGATAATTGTCTCTAGACAAGAGTCTATTTTTTTAGACCTAAGCAACTGTCATGCTCAGACACATATCTGCAATCGTATTTGTCTTAATTTTTATTTTGGGGTTTCCATCTCCAGTTCAAGCTGCTACTGTCCGTTCAACTTGGGTGGAGAATGAAATTTACCAATACGATCATCCCTTTGCTTCTCAATTGCCTCAAGAACTGGCAACAAAAATGCAAAAGATGAAGGCTAGCCCTTTTGCCTTTTATCGGGGAACAGATTACATTTTTTATCGTGATATGCAGACTTTCCGAAGTTCAGGATTTGTGAATTCTTCAACCTCAGCCATCTGGTTAGAGGGAGATATGCATTTGCAAAATTTTGGAGGGATGAGAGATAGCAATAACAACAACGTTTTTGACACCACCGATTTTGATGAAGGCTATCTTGGCCCCTACGTTTGGGACTTGCGACGGATGGCAGTCTCTATCTTGTTGGCAGCCAAAGAGAACGGTCTTAACTCAAGTGATGCTCAGGATATTATTCGGAATTTTTTGGATACTTATCTGAACAAGATGAGCGACTTTAAGGGAACCAATAATGAACTGTGATACCGTTTGGAATCTGGCAATACGAACTAATACCGCAGGGCGGAAGTCAAAAGCCAAAAGTCAAAAGACTTTAAGGGAACTCCAAAAAATAAATTACCCAATTTCTGGACTTCACTACGACTTTCCCTCCCCCAGCTAAGAGCCCCCTGCCTCTATAGCGATGGTATATTTTTTATTTGGAAGTCCCTAATTTTGAGGGGGTTGATAAACAAACCGCATTCGCAAAGCGTCTTGCAGAGAAGACGCAAAGAGGAGGAAACTTACTCCGTGGGCGGGTTTCCCGACTTCAGGAAAGTGTCCGTCGCAAAGGAAGAAAAATTAAGAATGAGTTTACCTATGATATTTAATGAGACAGACCACTAGAACACCGATTCAATATTTAGAGATTCTCTGCTATTCAAACCTCGAGGAGTCAATTTATAATGTTTCGTCTGCTAACAGCTTTCGCACAGCGACTCCTGCGGAGTATCGCTTTTGTAATATTGCTAACTTTGATTAATAGTTTAATACTTCCTACCGCAGCTTGGGCTGCCTCTTCTGCTTTGGGAGTCAATAATGGTCATCTTAGTTCATGTCCGGCTTCAGACAACTGTGTTGTGAGTCAAGATGGTGATCCCAAACATGCCATTGACCCAATTGCCTATCATATAGATCGCGATGCAGCACGAAAAACCTTACTAAAAACTCTCACCGTTGTTCCACGCACAGAAGTTATAGAACAGACAGATAATTACATCCACGCTCTTTCTAAAAGCCGTATCTTCAAATTTATTGATGATGTAGAGTTTTATTTCCCTCCCAATGAGTCGGTAATTCATGTGCGCTCGGCAGCTCGCGTGGGAGAGTCGGATCTTGGTGTTAATCGCAGGCGTTTGGAGCAAATTCGTCTGGCTCTACGCGATCTAAATATTTGATTTTGGCTTGAGCGGTAATATCAATAGCAAGACAAAAATGGTTCGCCCTCAGACAATTGTCCTGGTGATACATTGGGTCTTTTGCAAGTATGAAAGCTCAGGTGGCATTTTCTCGAAATTTTTAATAGTAGATACCCTGTTCACCTCCTTTCCTCTAAGAAAATTTGCCCCTGAGCGATCGCTAGGAAGCTTCTATTGTTGATTCAGCGTGAGTGCGATCGCTATTACTCATGCATTAAAACTGGCAAACTTAGTTAATCTCCTTTCTCAATAATTCTGGAATCTGAGAAGGACGTTCAGCTACTGGAACTTCCGCTTCTTTTAATGCAGCTAATTTACTTTGGGCTGTGCCAAAGTTAGGATCGCGTCCGATAACTGTTGCTAAAGTCCCAGTTTGACGCCAAGTTTTTCCTGGTGGTGCAAGTCTACCTGCAATGTAGGCAATTACTGGTTTATCAATTGCCTCGGTAATGTATCGGGCTGCTGCTTCTTCACTACCACCGCCAGGTTGACCGACTAAAACGATCGCCTCTGTAGTTTCATCCTCATCAAGAATTTGCAGCCATTGGAGAAAGGAGGAACCGACGATCGCATCACTACCAATACTGACACTAATCGACTGCCCCAAACCTGCTTTTGTTAATTCGTAGGCGATTTCGTAGGTAAGGGTGCTGCTACGACTAACGATCCCCACTCCCCCAGGAGTATAAAATTCGCTTGGTTGAGTACCTAAAAGAATTTTCCCCGGCACAATGATTCCCGGACTATTTGGCCCGACTACCAAAGTTTCACAGGCTTCGGCTTTGCGGAGTAATTGCACCATATCCAAAGGTGGCACGCCAGCAGTGATAATAATGATCTGGCGAATATGAGATGCGATCGCTTCTAATGCCGCATCTAGCACGTCGTAAGGATCTACACAGATAATTGTTGTGTCAATTACCCCAAATTGTTCTATTACTTCCTCTACTAAGTCAAAAACTGGCAATCCATGCAGTTCCTGTCCGCCACATCCAGGATTGACACCGGCTACTAAGTTCGTACCATAAGCTTTCATTTGAGCAACATGAGTGCCTGATATAAATTCACAAAAGCCTTGAATTAATACTTTACTGTCTGGCGTTAGGTTCATAAAAAATTACCGTAAGTTTGGCAACCCAGTGGTCTATGGCACTGAGCATAAAAACGACATATTTACAGTGTCGTATTAATTCAATTTTTTTGAATTTTGAATTTGAAGAATGTGACACTCATTACCTCTTATTAGCCGTTGGTTTAGCCAGACGAACTGCTGCCGCGACTGCCTCATCTAAATTTTCTACAACAAGGAGCGCATTGCTGGGGGTTTTTAGTGTTGCTAAATACTTTCTCGCAGCATCAAATTCCGAACTAGCAAGACGGACAACTAAGGGTGAAAAATTCTGCTCTCGCCAACTTTTACTACCATTAGAATGCACAACCTGTGAGTTAAGTTCGCTGTTGTCTTGCTGTACAACTCTAGCTATAACTTCAACCACTTCCTCTGTTTGAGGAATGCTACCTAGAAAGTTAATTAATATTACTTGAATGCTGTTATCAGCCTCTAGGATTTTTAGACCTATCTCTAGGCGATCGCGGAAAGTAGTTGGTGTAGTATCAGTGAGGAAAGCATGACGTAGATTCAAACAAAGACCAGGATTGCCACCAGCATTAGCGACTAAATCCAAAGTTGCCATCACTGAACCAGTACCATTACCCAAAATTCCGATTTTCCCGTGCATTTTCACACCATCCCAGTCGCCTGATATACCATCAATCTCAGTACTGGTATGACGACTAATGATTTTTGCCGCCATTTCGGTGAGGTCGGGATGACGCTTGATCGACCGTTCGTTGACCCTGACTTTACCATTAAGAGCCATAACTTGACCAGTAGCACTGACTGCCAAGGGATTGATTTCGACTAAATCCAGGTCTTTTTGCACAAATAACTGGTACATCTTCTGGACAACGCAGCTTACCGACTGCATCAGCGTCCCCTGCAAACCCATTTTCAAAGCCAGTCGTCGGGCATAAAATGGCGAGAATTCCTGTTCCACGACAACATGGTGCATTCTTTCCCCAGCTGATTCCCAATCAATGTCTGCTTCCTTGCAACCTAAAAGTACTGGTCGGCAAACAGCAGTATCTAAAACCACCGCCAGATAAAATTCCTGGTTGGCGTCGTATTGGGATTCTGCCAGCACAACTTCTGGCAACTCGCCCCATATTGGTAAACTAAAGATATTTTGGGCAGCTGCGATCGCATCAATTGTAGTCTCCGCAAATCTGACTCCACCTGCTTTTGCCCGTTCCGCTCCATGTACTTGAGATTTCAGTACAATTGGAAAGCGAATTTTTAAACGTTTCAAATCTGTGGGATGGTCAATTCGTTGGGAAGGCAATACAGGAATGCCTATCTTGCCAAACCACTCTTTAACTTGATACTCTAATAAATCCATTGATACACCTTGTATTTACACTTTCCCAGCCTTTGCTTAGTGCTGTCTTAATATTTTGCAGCACTTTTATTTTAGAATTAAGCTTTTGGCAGCTATAAAAATTTATTTTTCACCAATCAATTTTATCGATTTCAGCCAATGAGGCAGATTAATTTTGATAGCCAACCTGTTGGTGCTAGAGTCACAACATGTAATTTATCTCTTCAGTAAGTTTCCTAGCATAGAAGATAACTACCATTTCTGTCAAAACCCTCTGACTTAGCATCGTTTCCTTAACCTTTGGATAAATTTGTCACAACTGCTCTGCAATTAGTATTTTGCAGAACATTAGCTCCTGTGTATTTTATTGTCGCGAAATAATGCAGTTAAAATACTCAAAAATTCTATTATTCCCATTTTTTAATTGTAATTTACATCTGAAGACAGATAATTTAACTTTGCATCTAGCCCTATGAAAATGTAGCAACGCGAACAATAGTTGCTTTTTTTATTTTTGGTGAAAACTCCGAATCTGTGTTAGAACGTTGGTCGTTCAGATTTTTAGGCTGTGGTTGGTTAAACTGTGCATTTGCATTCAACAAACCTAAAAAGTTCATTTCATTCTCTTAAAGATAATCAAAACAATATAGAAATTAAGCGGGAAAGCTCTATGAAAGTAGCAGTCCAGCAGGAAGATTTACAGCTTTTAGCCAAAACTTTGCAGGAACAATTGCTTGCCGAAGTCTCAACGGCTGAAGTCTTCGAGGTTAAGTGTGCCGTCAATAAAGACGAGCTAATGATTTTAACGCAACACGAATCAGATGTAATAGTTGATGCTCAGATAATCTTTGCAGTAATTGAGGAAGTACTTCAGTCTCTAGCACCCCACAGAGAGCGGCGAGCGCAATGTTTCCTCAGAATTCTTGGCGAACAACTCCCTTATACGAAATGTTTCTTGCCTCTGAAGGAGATGGGGAGAGAGGGCGTTGGGAAAAAGGCACATGCGGATGCAAAGGAAGAATTCGTCGCGTCAGAACGTTTTCCCCTCTTTGCCTCTTCATCAGCCCTGACCTATTCTCCATCAATCGATAAGACTGAGGAGGAACTGTTTGACCCGTTTGCAGATGCGCCGAATTTGCCGACTTCAAAGCCAGCATCTCAAATCAAATCCATCTTACTGGGTACAGCTTTGGTGGGAGTTATAGTTTTAGGCGGCGGTGCTTACTTATTGACTCGCCCTTGTGTGATGTCTGAGTGTAAAGAAATACAAAATGCCGAGCAATTAAAAACAAAATCCCCGCAACTGTTGCGCCGCGCCAAGTCTGAAAAAGAATTAATAGCTGTACAACAACAACTTACGGCAGCTAGTATAGCTCTGAACACAATTCCTAGTTGGTCGCCTCGTTACCAGGTATCAGAAGAACTAAAAGCAAGTTTGTCTGGACGGTCAGAAAAAATCAGCCAGGTGGTCAAGGCTTTGCAGATGGGATCTTTGGTGACAAAAAAAGTTCAAACTCCTGCATCTAGCCTAGAGGAATTACAAGCTAGGCAACACCTATGGCGACAGGCTATAGCGCCACTAGAAACTATAAGTTCTACTAGTGAACTTTATGAACTGGTGCAAGGAAAATTACTTAATTATCGTGTCCGTTTGCACGCCGTAAATCAGCAGTTGCTTACGGAGGAAAAATGGCTCAAAAAACTAACGGCAGCAAAAGCTGTAGCTAATACAGCCGAGAATTGGGAAGCTACTGCTAAATCTTTGAATGACTGGCAAAAGGTGCAGTCTACTTGGCTGGTGGCTATTAATGCCTTGAATAGGATTCCCCTAACTAGCCCTGGATACCAAGAAGCCGAAAAGCTGTTGGTAGATTATAAACCTAAGTTAGTAGCGGCAAGCGATCGCGCTACTAAAGAACGATTAGCTGTTAAAGCCTACCAACAAGCCGTTAGTACTGCCAAGCAAGCCAAAGTATATGAGCAACAAAACCAATGGCAAGCAGCAGCGACATACTGGGATCAGGCTTTGCAAACTGCTAAAAAGATTTCCCAAGATAGCTTGTACTACACTCAGGCTCAGTCTCTCATCGAACCCTACTCAACAGCCCTCAAACAAGCACAAAAAAAACTACAAGTTATTAATAGTTTGCAACAAACCCGCACTGACTTGGATAAAACCTGTATTAATGGAATTCGGATTTGCACCTTTAGCATAGACAATGCAGGAATTATTGTCCGGCTAACTCCTGAGTATGACCAAATAAGGCAAAATAACTTGGCTAATCCTTATTCTAAGAACTCGGATACTGCTGTTGACGTTACCAATCACTTGCAAATCTTACGGGAAGCCTTAGCTGTAATTAGTGACAATGCTAGCCTGTCTCTTTTCCTCTATGATTCCCAAGGTCAGGTAATTTATACGCGGACTTTAGGCGGGTAGAAAAGTTAGGAGTTAATCTAGAAAGTTTCTGTATAAGTTTCAAAACTTCTCTCAGAAGTAGAGAGAGGTTTTGAGAGGGTTTATTGTATAGTTTACGGCTTTGTAAACATCCTTTAATTTCATCTAAAAAAACACAATGCTATTGGTTTTGTATTTTTAATTCACATTGTTGAAAAATATAATTAACCGCCGCAAATAGTTTATCTAAATCTTGAATTACATACAAATTTTTATTTCGGGTAAACATATTAGCAATCAGCTTTCCGAATTTCCATATTTTACCGTTAGAAACAATCCCAAAAATATCGCTGTTAAAATCATCATTAATTCGCTGCACTGCGATCATTTCAGCTAAACACTGACCCCAGCCTTCTTCAAATTTGTCTTGTTTAGCTTCAACTGTCAAAAAATAAGGTTTCTCAAAAACAATCGTACCTAGAGGATTTCGCTGTGTTACCGTATAATCTGAAACGCCTGATAAATCTTCATCGTAAGCTAATGTTTCATGACTCCAAAGTGTTAATTTACTTCGGTAATTTTTCCATACTTCTTTCACTACTGGATAGATGAGATTTTCACAAATAGCATCTTTAGAATTATCAATAACTCCATCTGTAAATAGCAAATCTAATTCTTCTTTAAAAGACGTTTAACTGGAAAATGTACTTTCAATAGAAAATTAGACTGTACATATTTGATTTGAAATTATTTAATTACTGCACTAATACTTTTATGATTACTAAATGCCATTTTAATTTACCTTGTTGTGAAAATACTATTGGATGTAGATTAACTCTTCACCTCACCAACTGCGCGGCGGAATTGAAAAATTGACGACACAACCCCTTCGTGACTAAAAGTGTTGTCAACAAGTTAGCGAAAGCAACCATGAACATAATCAAAATTTCGTAAGATACAGCATCCAGGGGTTGGACACCAGCTAGTAACTGTCCGGTGGTAATTCCTGGTATTGCCACCATACCGATGAGGAGCATTTGATTGAGAGTCGGAATCAATCCGGCTTTGATGGCATCTTTGCGATACTGGCTAACTGCTTGCTGGGGCGTTGCGCCTAAGCTCAAATGGGTTTCTATTTCGAGATGGCTGGAATTAATGGTGCTGACAAGACGATCGCCTGCGATCGCAGCTGCATTGGTAGCATTACCTAAAACTATCCCTGCTAGGGGAATTACATACTGTGGTTCGTACCATCTTTCTGGTTGAACGATCAAGAAGTTGGTGTAAAGCACTGTCAGGGCGGTACTAATTAAAATTGCACCCCACACTAAAGGCAATACATAAGGAATTTTTTGGCTGATCCGATTTCGTGCGACAATCGCCGTAATTGTCAGCATTATTGTTAATATCGCCAAAACTGCCCAAGCATTGTCCAAAGCGAAGATGAAATCTAAAATGTATCCCAATACAAGTAGTTGTAAGATGGTCCTCCCGGTAGCAAGGGCTAAATTTAACTCTAGTCCTAATTTCTCCCAGGCAGATAAACCAATGGCGATCGCCATCAATCCCACAGCAATAGCTAAATCCACGAAATCCAGCTTGATCAACTCCTGCATGGGTTCTCTATCTCCTGGTATTTCCTTTTCAAAGCAGCCCACACAAGAGGAACTTTGAGCCGATGTGTTGGATCTTGGTTGATATATATCACCTTTATCAATTCAAAATTCAAAAATGGTACAACCTTAACATGGCAAACACCTAGTATGCTTATTATCTGTAAATTAAATGTGCGGTAGTTTCTGGCGCCACAATTTAAGTAAAAACCCTAATAGATGCGTATCTTGGGCGATAGTCTTTTAGTAGCTCCTTTTTGATTAACAATTCAATTAGCAAAAATTGACTCTCGAAGTGCATCCTTTGTATCTCCCAATAAAATAAGAACTCATGATCCAAAGTGTAAATCCTATCCCTGCCTTTGATATCAAGCAGCAATACACCACCATCGAAGCAGAAGTAAGTGCAGCTGTCTTAGAGGTTCTGGCTTCTGGTCGCTATATCGGCGGCCCCTTAGTCGAAGGCTTTGAGCAACAGTTTGCTGCTTATAATACTGTTAGTGAATGTGTGGCTTGTAATTCTGGTACTGATGCGCTCTACTTAGCGTTACGAGTGTTGGACATTGGTGTAGGCGATGAAGTGATAACAACGCCTTTCACCTTTATTGCTACATCTGAAGTAATTAGCGCCGTGGGTGCAAAGCCTGTTTTCGTTGATATTGACGCTACTACGTTTAATTTGGATGTGGAGCAAGTAGCGGCGGCGATTACACCCAAAACTAAAGCGATTATCCCGGTTCACCTATTTGGACAACCTGTGGATATGACATCATTGATGGCGATCGCTCAGTCTCACAATTTGTCAATAATTGAAGATTGCGCTCAGTCTACAGGGGCAATGTGGGCTAATAAAAAAGTAGGAAGCATTGGACATATTGGTTGCTTTAGTTTTTACCCTACCAAAAATCTTGGTGGTTGCGGTGATGGCGGGGCAATAACGACTAATGACCCTGCGATCGCCACTAAACTGCGAATACTACGAGATCATGGCAGTAGAATTAGATATTTACATGAAGAAATCGGTGTAAATAGCCGCTTGGATGCTCTCCAAGCAGCTATTTTGCAAATTAAGCTACGTTATTTAGATATTTGGAATGATCGCCGACGAGATATTGCCAACTATTACTATCAGTTCCTTAGTCAAATTCCGGGGATTGTCCCACCGCAAGAATTACCTGAGGGTGTTGGGGTATGGAATCAATACACTATTCGCATATCTGGGGAAGGGCGAAATGGTTCTAGCGCCAAATATCGAGATTGGGTGCGTAGTCAATTGCAAGAACAGGGCGTGAGTTCAATGATTTACTACCCCCACCCTTTACATTTACAACCAGTTTATCAAAGTCTAGGCTATCAAATTGGGGACTTACCAATAGCAGAGCAAGCTTGCCATGAGGTTATATCCTTGCCTATGTACCCAGAACTGACACAACAACAGCAAGATCAGGTGATTTATGCGTTGAAAGAAGTTATGAGTTAGAAGTTTAAAGTTAGGAGTTAGGAGTTTGAAGTTAGGAGTTAGGAATGAATAAGTTCCTTCAACTTATAACTTATAACTCATCACTCCCAACTCCTAACTCATTTCATTACTGCATTTGCAGTCGCTAAGGCTTCTACTAAGCCACGCACAGCAGCAATCATTGCCACTTCGCTATTGAGTTGGTTGATGGCGGAACCAACACCAACACCAGCAGCACCAGCTGCGATCGCTAATGGTGCGGTAACGTTAGAAATGCCTGAAGCACACAATACTGGTACTGACACCACACGGGAAATCTCAAAAGCTGCTGCCAAGGTGGGAGCAGCTTTTTCAATTAATCCTAAAGTTCCAGGGTGAACTGGGTTACTGCTAGTACCGCCTTCGGTTTGGATAATATCTGCTCCAGCTTTCACCAGTTCTTCTGCTAACTGTACCTGTTGATCTAGTTCCAAAATGTGGGGAACGGTGACAGATAGGGTGATTTCTGGGAGGAGAGCGCGGGTTTGCTTAGTCAGCGCTAGCACTTCTGGAGCCTCAAAGCGGCGTCCTTGAGCATAGAAGGAATCGAAATTCCCGATTTCAATTAAATCAGCACCTGCTGCCACAGCTTGCACAAATTTTTCTGGTTCTACTGCTGACACACAAATCGGTAAATTTGTCAAATTTTTAGCTAGCTGCACCAAGACTGGATCGGCAGCAATATCGACAAAAGTAGCACCGCCAAATTCAGCAGCTTTAACAGTAGCAGCAACGCTAGCAGCGTCGAAGTTATTCAAGCCGCTAATCACTTTTAGAACGCGGCGGTTAGTAAATGCACGTTGGAGTGTAAAATGCATCGTCATAGTTTGGCTTTTGAAGCTACGAAAATTAGGTATATTCTACCGTCCCTTAGTTAATCGGGGACTAAATCACTATCGCAGTTGCCAAATTTTGATAATTTTATCGTAAATTAAAGAGTTTAAGCCCCCTACGTCTACACGCAGTCTCAGTTACCCTGGAGGATCTTGCTACAGTTGGGGTTTAAATCCCTGTTTGAAAATGTCTTTAATTTTGAACTTTGTTAGCGCAGCGTTAGCGAGTCCGCGAGCGTCATTTTGAATTTTGAATTGTTTCCACTATCCTAGTCAAACTCTGGAGGCCACAAATCTGCAATTGGTACTTCCCATCCTGGGAGTAGTTCGGGAACTGTTAAAATATCGCCATCACGAAGTATTATTGCTTCTTGTCCAAAGTTGTAGACTTCAACAATCCGCTCATCTGGATTGAGCAAAATTCCTACCTTAGTTCCCAAACTCAGAAATTCTTGAATCTTGGCTCTGAGATCCTCTAAATTATCACTAGGGGACTTTACCTCTACAGTCAAATCGGGAGCCAATTGAGCAAAAGACTTCGGACTACGACGCAAGCGTTCGGCTAAAACAAATGAGGCATCCGGTGCGCGTAAATTTGAATTTGGCAACCTGAAACCAGCGCTAGAAGCTGCTGTTCGTCCCAGTTTGCGCGGTCTAACCCAGTTACGTAACTGGGCTACCATTTCAGCTGCGACCTCATCTGATTCGTATCCTGATGGACTCATAACAATAATATTACCCTCGACTAGTTCCATGCGATAGTCGGGATGCTGTTGCTGCATTTGTTCCAAGTCTTCAAGCGTTAGGGACATAACACCTCTCTAGGAGCGATCGCTTTCTTTAGCCTAGAATTACTATACCGTAATACTTATAGACCTCTCCAGGAGCGATCGCCCCATGAATTCCCCTGTCATCGCCAAACCTGTCACTCCAAAGACTTCCTATGTTTTGCTGTATAACGTCAGTTGGGATCAACTAGAAAAGCTAGATGTAGACCTAGAAGGTACAGGTGCGCGACTAACTTATTTAGATGGAATTTTAGAAATTATGTCCCCACTTTCCGATGACCATGAAGATGCTAAAAGTACTACAAGTCGTTTGTTAGAGGCATACCTAAGAGAAAAGAAAATTCGCTTCTACGTTAGAGGAAGTGCTACACTCGGCAAACGCAAAGATGGTACGCGACGAGAACCAGATGAGTCTTATAACTTTGGGGCTAAAAAACCGATTCCAGATTTGATTATTGAAATTACTGTCACCAGTGGCGGCATTAATAAGTTGGAGATATACAAGCGTCTGAAAGTTCCAGAAGTCTGGTTTTGGGAAGATGGGCTACTTTCCGTCTATTGTTTGCGAGATGAGGAATATGAAAAAATGTCCCATAGTTCTTTTTTCCCAAATTTAGATATAGAATTGCTAGCCCAGTATTCGCGCATGGCGGATCAGTATGATGCAGTTAATGAGTTTAGTCAGGTGATTCGAGAACATGGATGAAGGTAAAATCTAATATCATTGCTTATTTTTCAAAATACTCCATTGCTGTTTGTACTTTCTCAACTTGCTTGGGTGCTTGCATTTCGTTAAAAAGTGCGATCGCTTGCATAAAATTTTCCTTACTATTGTCAATTTCACCCATTTGTTGATGAGTTAATGCCAATTGATAGTAAGCCTCTGCTAAATTAGATTTAGCACCTATTTTATTCAAAATTTCTATTGCTTCTGCATGATGGAAAAGTGCCCTAGCAAATTCTCCTTCTTCTCTATATAACCCTGCTAAACAAGTTATAGCTTTAGCCTTAAGCTGAGTAAAGTTGTTTTCTTCAGAAGAAAATATAGCTCTTTGGCATAAATCAAAAGATTTTTTAATATTACCTAAATTCTTGTAAGTTAAACATAAGTTTATTAAGCTATGCCCCATTCCCCATAGAGTAACTTTAGTTGATGAAGATATTGCAGAGAAGGCATCTTCAGCAATACAAAAAGCTTCCTCTCTATGGTTAGAACATGATTTCACAAAAGCCAAGCAGCACTGAGCATAAGCCATATAATTGTCAAGATTTCTATCTTGTTCAGCTAAGTTACAAACCGATTTGAAACAATCTTCGGCTGCTTCCATTTCCAATAAATCAAGTTTGCAGAGTCCTGTATTGAACATCATAGATATTTTTATTAGCTTAATATCTAAATTGTCTAATATCTCTTCTGATTTTTTATAGCAATCTATAGCTTCTCTAATACATCCGATAATTCGATATGTATAGCCTAGTATATTGTAAAGTTTAATCAGTCTTTCTTGCGATTTTACATCATCTATGATCCGTTTAATGACAGAGAAGTTTTTCTGGAGCAGTCCCAGTTGGTAAAACGAGCAACCCAAAGGCAAACCTATACTCCACTGTTTACCTCGCCCTTGTAAAATTACATCACCAGCTTGCTCAAAATCACTAATTTCTACATAGTGGTAATAAGCTTCTAAAGCTGTTAATGCATCTGTGATATTTTTGATGGCTGTAACTCGTTGCGTCCAACATTCTGCGGCTTTTCGGTTTACTAATTCCCATTCTTCACTGACTAATCTTAATCTACTAATCGCTTCATCACGAATTACTGGATGCAGCCAATATTGTCCTTTTTTCGTTTCTATTAAAGACAAATCTTGCAATGCTTTAATTACACCTCTACGTTTTTGTTCTGGTACATCCCAAAGCAAACATAAAACTCCTTCAATAGCTAATGAAGGAATATCTTGATAACGATAGCATCCTAAACGACACAGGAGGCGATAGGCTTCTAAGTCATTTTCTTGGAGACGGCTAAATTGACTGGCGACTAAATCTTTTAACTCTCTTTCTATTAATAAATCTGTACAGTTTTCCTGCCAATAGGCATGTATGTCACCAGAAAAATCCGTCAATATTGCTCCTCGGAGAATTTGCATTGCTTTGGCGTTACCTCCATAAGCTCTGCACATTTCACTGAGAATAGTACAATCACAATTAATGTGGCAACTGCTAAAAAACTTTCGCCATGCTTCATCATCTAAACCTTCAAGTGGATAGAGATGAACCTCTACACTAGACTCCCGCAAACGTTCGCGACTTGTTACTAAAGTAACGGAATGCACATCCGAATCTGCTAATACTCTCAATAGCTCAACATAAGGGCGACGATATTCTAGGAACTTGCCATTTTTATCGAGAGCAGTTTCTAGATTATCGATAAATACCCCAATTTTAGAAGTTTGTTCTCGAAGTTTGCGCCGTAGTCGTTCTAAGCTGATACCAAAGTCTCCTCCCGGTTCTTCGTTAAAGTATCGCCGTAGCCATTCTTCAACCACACTCTCTACAGGAGTAAGGTTTTGGATTTCTGTGGCCATCCACAGTTCTAGGACAAAATTAAATTTTTGACTTTTAAAATATTTGCGTGCTAATCTAGTTTTGCCGATACCACCTTCACCCTGGATGAGGATAACTTTTTCTCCCCGACTGACTAAGGTGTGGAGTTCGGCTATTTGGTGATCGCGCCCCACGAAGTTAGAATCTAAATCTTGGGGTTCAGTGCCATTGCCCATTAGATTTGGGATATCGAGGATTTTTTGCGACTGTTGAGTTGTTCTAAACCTCTGAACCACTCCTTGGAAGGTTGATTTTGAGACTTTCTCTCCTAGCACTTTTGATAGTAGATGCCAAAGTTCTGCACCAACAGCTTTTAAATGCGCTTCTGTATAACGAACCCTGTTAGCAATATCCTGGTAAGTCCGCTTTTCGTCCTCCCACAAATGACCTAAGATAATCCTTTGAGTTTTATCTAAATGTTCTCCCGTCTTGAGAAAAACCAAGTTATCTACAAACTTTAAGGCTTCTTCTACACCCATTTGTTAACTTGATGTATCATTTGTAATTCATTATAACGATATTTTTACTACTTCTTCCTACCCGTCATACTACAAAATACTTTTTCCTACTCGGTAGGTAATTTACTTTATCCTACTGCAAAGCATTCTGGACTGTATTATTCTTGTAATTAATACAGGCGAAGTTAAGTTAAGCGCCAAAAAAAGGTGGTTGAGGAGAGATTTAGAGAGCGCTACTACTGCAAGCTTAGTAAATCACTGATGTTACTTGTTACTGTCCGATATTAATTACTCATGAAAGTGGTGTCTACTAAATAGGCAGTGGGTATTAACTAACTAGATTCTGTAGAGCATATTTACAACTCAGTATGTAAGCCATTACCCTACAGGAGGTTCAATGATGTTAGACAGAGATTGTCATCATGATTGCAATCAAAATCAGTGCCCCTTTGTCCAAGATACACGTAATCCCAATAGATATGTTTGTCTCAAATGTGGTGTTGAGCGAGAAATAAATAAGTATTCCTCTGGTTTCGGCTCGTTTTTGCTGCTGTTGTTGGGCTTGTTTATTTCCTTCCAACTTTTAGCTAATTATGAAAAGCAAAACAATCTACAAAGGCAACAACAGTCTTTGAATAATTCACCCAAACAGGTGAATATCGACGTGTAAAAAGTAAGAATTCAGGAGTCAGAATAGTGGAAACATCAGGAGATAAATTGAAGGGGTGAATCTACTTGTGATATCAAACCTTTTATTTCTGACTTCTGACTTCTGTTAGCGGATAGCTAAGGTTTAGCCTGTGCTGAATTCTTACGGTAAAACTAATCTTCAGGCTGGGCACGATTTCCCATAACCTTCTTTTTAAAATGGGAAATGGGAAATAAAAAAGAATATTCACTACTAAAAAATCAGCTACTTTCGTGAGTAAAATTATGGACTCAAATCAAGATACACTTCTATTTCGCTTTGCTTCTAAATCCTTGAAATATTTCTTGCTGGTGCTATTTGGTATTGCGATCGCTTATGTTCTATCCAGTGGTTTAGGTATCTTACAAATCATACCCATACTGCTGTACCTTTTACAACAGTTTTTGCTTCCACTGGGAATTATCCTGTTGTGTTTAATTACAACAGCAATAATTATTGAATCCCTGCGTTAAAAATCGAGGGAGTCGGGAGTGATTCAATTTTAGATTTTGGATTGAAGGAAAAATCTAAATTAAATGGCTCCTAACTTCTTCACTTTCCGTAGTAAACTCTGGCATTTTTGTATCCTAAATTTCGCAGATATTTATTCCATTCTCCAGCTTGGAATCGATCAGAGAAAGGCCCTATTGCTACATGTGGTCCTCGTGGTTGCGTCCTTTCGAGGACTCCGCCAGCTCGTCCTAAATCTTGGCTAAATCGGGCTAGATTCTGTCTAATTTGTTCTGCGATCGCAGGTAACTGTTCTTGAGTGGCCGGAATCACGACATAATATCTAGAGGCTTGCTTGGGAGGATTTATATTATTGCGATCGCCTCCAAAGGTTCCATTGCCTACATCTATTTCCTGTCCGTTACCGAAGCTGATAATCCGGGCGTTATATATGCCTCGTGACTGTAACTCATTCACCCGTTGTTGGGCGTTAGATACTCTGTTAAAAACGCCTGATTGAATTACATTCCGTCCTTGGTATTGGCGAATGTAAGCACTAGGTTCAATCTGACGAATTGCTTGTAGTGTCTGGAAATCATTACCATCTACGTAAACTAAGTAACGCTCAAAGTTCTGATTATATTGACTAAACTGTGCAGGTTGAGAGGGCTGAAAGTTCGGCGCAAACTGATTGTTTTGTAATGGTTGGGAAGGCTGAAAATCCTGCCCATACTGATTGTTTTGTAATGGTTGGGAAGGCTGAAAATCCTGCCCATACTGATTGTTTTGCAATGGTTCCGCCGGTTGTAACTGCGGTGATGGCTGTTGACCAAAGGGAATTGGCGGTAAAATTTCACCGACTCCTTGAGCTAGTAACACTTTGTTGTTGGGAATCAGCAGTAACCATCCTCCCACTAACAAGGGGAGAAGTTTTATAGTGGGCTTCCAACCTTTAGAACTTCGACGCAGCATCTGAAATGGGATAAATTGACTTGGTAATCCTCTCGACATAGTACTTTAGAAAGTAGTCAAAGTATTTTTAAATAATTTCCATCAAGAACTAATTAGTTCACCGTTGTAGCAACTATATAGCGTTAACGTAAAATTAGCTCATCTGCGTGGCAAAAAATACGTCTGTAATTAATCTTAGATAAGTGTGATGGGGGAGTGAACAGCGATGTCTACGGCGGGCTATGACGCTCGCGGACTCGCTATCCCTACGCTATCGGCGTCGCTCCTTCAGCTAGTGTAAAACTGAAGTGCTTTGTTAGCAAGGCTTTGAAAGAGTGTGTGCTACAATTGGACAACCACGCAGCTATCGTGTCGTGCTTTGTATGAAAAAAGTCGTCGTTGGTCTTTCTGGTGGCGTTGACAGTTCCACCACCGCAGCTATCCTGCACCATCAGGGCTATGAAGTGATTGGTTTGACTCTTTGGCTAATGAAAGGCAAAGGTCAATGTTGCTCTGAAGGTATGATCGACGCGGCTGAACTTTGTGAACAATTGGGCATTCCCCATCAGGTTGTGGATATTCGGGATCTCTTTCAGACGCATATTGTCGATTACCTGGTAACTGGCTACAGTGCTGGAATCACGCCTTTGCCTTGCTCACAGTGCAATAAAACGGTGAAGTTTGGGCCAATGGTGCAGTATGCTCGTAAAGAATTGGGGTGCGATCGCATTGCCACTGGTCATTATGCCCGAATTAGCTATGACGAAGCAACTGGACGTTACCAATTATTAAGGGCTGTTGACCGCAACAAAGACCAGTCATACTTTCTCTATGATTTGTCTCAAGATTTACTTGCAGCAACGATATTTCCTCTGGGCGAACTAGAAAAAACTGACACGCGCCGCATTGCAACTGAATACGGACTGAAAACTGCTGACAAGCCAGAAAGTCAAGACTTATGCTTAGTAGAAAGTAACGGTTCCATGCGGGCATTTTTGGATAAATATTTAGCTCCCAAAACAGGTGATATTGTCGATGTCACAGGCAAAGTTTTGGGACAGCATGATGGTGTCCATCACTACACCATTGGCCAGCGCAAAGGCTTGGGAATTGCTGCTGCCGAACCGTTATATGTGATTGAATTAGATGCAGAAAATAATAAAGTAATAGTAGGCGATCGCACTAAGGTAACTCAGCCAGAATGCAATGTAGGACGGGTAAACTGGGTTTCTATTGCTGAACCATCGACTCCAATTCATGCCCAAGTGCAAATTCGCTATCGTTCAACGCCTACACCAGCGACGGTGATTCCGTTGGAAAACTCTCGTGTGCGTTTGGTGTTTGATGAACCCCAAATCAGTATCACCCCCGGACAAGCGGCAGTGTGGTACGACGGCGAGAAAGTGTTAGGTGGCGGAATTATTGAGCAGTTTAGTTAATAATAACTATTACCCTGTTTTGGCATAAAGCAAAACCACCTTTCCTCACTTGTAAGGAGGGGTATTTTTATTTTTAAATTGGTTATATGCCGGAAGAACCTATCTCTGACCAGTTTTTGATACAGCTATTAGAACTGGAGTTTAGACTAAGCTATGCAAAATGACCCAGCAGGGCTGAGTTAATCAGAGACTTAGCGAAATTATGAATAATCTTTAGTATTAAACGGCAACTGATGGCTCTTTACGTGGTGGTGTTACTGCTTTTTTAACAATTGGACATCGGTTTTTACGGTGACGCTTTTTTCCTGGCGTCCAGCCAGGAGACTTTCCGCGAGGTTTGGGTGGTTGGGCAGGAGTACCAATCACCGCAAAAACTCCACCCATAGCTTGAGCAACTCTTCCAGGAGTTAATTTTTCGAGAGGCTTCTGCCAAGGTAGAGGATTGTCAGCAACAATATCACGGGCTAACCACAACTCCCAAGTCATTAGAGGCATTAAGTCACTCCACCTCTGACAAAGCTTTAGAGTACTCAGCTTTGGAACAGTCCAATGTAAGCGTTGTTTGGCAAAATGATACCAGTGGTCAATGGTAAAGCGACGCAGGTAAAGTCGCCAAACTTCTTCTATTGGAGGCATTTCTTCTCCTACCCAAGCGTTACCGTTTAATACTAAAGATTATTCATAATTTCGTTAAGTCTCTGATTAACTCAGCCCTGCTGGGTCATTTTGCATAGCTTAGTCTAAACTCCAGTAATAAGGAATACACTGTCCCAATACCACAGAGTGTTTTTCCTTCCATTTTGCGATCCATGACCTTAAGATGAAGAGAAAGCGCTTTTTGATAGTTCTCTAAAGCATTTGAATATTGTCCAATACTACGATAAGCACCCCCAATATTACTAAGAGTAGTACCTTCATTTTTTAAATCTTTAATTCTTTGAAAATAAGATAAAGCTTGACTGAACTGTTTTAATGCATCAGGATAAAGTCCTTGGTTATATAAGTCAAGTCCTAGATTTAAATGTCTTATTCCGTCTGCTTGATATTCTTGTTTTATTAAAAACTTAACGAAACGATGGATTGCTCTTAATGGTCTAAGTAAAGCTGAAGCTAGCACACGTAAGTAAGACAGCACTTGCAACCTCCAAAGGTTAGTTCTTGAGTTCAAACTTATTTTTCCCAATTATTAGTCTGGAGTTGCAGGAAACTGGAAGCAGTTCTTATCTCAGGTAAATCTTGTGGTAGGTTGAAATGACACTATTTTTCAAACTATTTTTTCTCTACGTACCAGCATTTGATAAGTTAGTACATAATCTGAAACAATAACAGTAAAAGCAGAGAGGGGATTACGTTGAGTCACAATCCAGATGCCATAGCCCCGCACGGTGGACAGTTGGTTAACCGTATCGCCACACCAGAACAAAGAGCAGAGTTTCTCTCAAAAGCTGACTTTTTGCCGCGAGTGCAACTAGACGATCGCGCCGTTTCTGATGTAGAAATGATTGCGATCGGTGCTTTTAGTCCACTCACGGGTTTTATGAACCAGGAAGATTACGATTGCACTGTTACAGAAATGCGACTAGCTAACGGTCTTGTATGGTCAATCCCGATTACACTATCGGTAAGTGAAGAAGTAGCTTCCCCGTTGCAAGAAGGCGGCTTAATCCGTCTGGATAACTCCAGAGGTGAATTTATTGGGGTTTTACAACTCACCCAAAAATATAACTACGACAAAACCCGCGAAGCAATAAATGTCTACCGCACTGATGATGCTAAACATCCAGGCGTGCAGGTACTCTATAACCAAGGTAATGTACATCTGGCGGGTGATATTTGGTTGTTGCAACGCAAACCTCATCCCCAGTTTCCCACTTATCAAATTGATCCAGCTGCCTCACGGCAACTATTTAGAGACAAGGGTTGGAAAACCATCGTTGGCTTTCAAACTCGCAACCCCATCCACCGCGCCCATGAATATATTCAAAAGTGCGCTTTAGAAATCGTTGATGGTCTATTTTTGCACCCATTAGTCGGGGCAACAAAAGAAGATGATATCGCTGCTGATGTGCGGATGCGTTGCTATGAAATTTTGCTGGAACACTACTACCCCTTAAACCGGGTAACTTTGGCAATAAATCCAGCCGCAATGCGCTATGCTGGGCCTCGTGAGGCCATATTCCATGCTTTAGTCCGCAAAAACTACGGCTGTACTCACTTTATTGTCGGGCGAGATCATGCTGGCGTTGGTGACTATTATGGCACTTACGACGCTCAATACATTTTTGATGAATTTGCCCCAAGTGAATTAGGCATTGTGCCAATGAAATTTGAACACGCTTTCTACTGCACGCGCACTAAGCAGATGGCAACATCTAAAACTAGTCCCAGCAGGCCAGAAGAACGCATCCATCTATCGGGAACAAAAGTCCGAGAAATGCTGCGGCGTGGTGAGTTACCTCCACCAGAATTTTCCCGTCCAGAGGTGGCGGCAGAGTTAGCACGGGCAATGCGGATAGAAGTACCTGTTTAGGGCATTGGGCATTGGGCATTAAAAAGAGGCAGAGGGGCAGGGGGCAGGGGGCAGAGAGGAAAACTTTTCTCCCTTTCTCCCTGCTCCCTGCTCCCCTGCTTCTTCCCCACTCCCCACACTTTTGTAACTTTACAATACAGAGTTCAGCCCTGTAAGCTGCTAACTGAGGGCTGAGGGCTGATAGCTAATTATGGAACGGCGCACGTTTTTAAACAGAATTGGCTCAATACTCGCGGTATTGGGGATAGCTGAAGCTGAGTGGTTGTCTTTGGGAAATCGCTATTATCAGGCTTTGGCACAACCCAGCCCGCGTAAGTTGGCATTGTTAATAGGTATTAACCAATACCCACAAATTCCAGCCCTCAGTGGTTGTCTGACGGATGTGGATTTACAAAGAGAACTTTTGATTCACCGCTTTGGTTTCCAAAGGTCAGATATTTTAACCTTAACTGAGGAACAAGCTAGCAGGGAATTCATTGAGGCAGCTTTTTTAGATCACCTGGGTAAGCAAGCTAAACCCGATGATGTTGTTGTCTTCCACTTTAGCGGCTATGGCAGCCGTGTCAAATTGGAAACATCACCAGAGACAATGCAAAATGCTTTGGTGCCAGTTAATGTAGGTGAATATGCACAAAATGATAAAATAGTCAATTATATATTAGAAGAAACTCTACTGCTATTATTGCGATCGCTCCCCACAGACCGAGTAACAGCAGTATTGGATACTAGCTATTATCTTCCTAACACAGTCTTAGGATTAAAAATTCGCGCCCTTCAGGAGTCAGTAGCAAAGCTAGCAGCAGAAGAACTCGACTTTCTCAAACAACTTAAAACTCAGAAGTTATCCAGCACTCCGATTGTTTTAGCAGCTACCTCAGAACCAAACCAGCCTGCAAGGGAAGAACTATTTTCTGGTTTTAATGCGGGGTTATTTACCTACGCCTTGACACAGTATTTGTGGGAATTCACCCCACCTACCAAAATTCAAGTCGCCCTTTCGTATATGGAAAATTCTCTATACAAATTGGGTAGTAAACAGCAACCAGCGTTATTAAGTAGTCAGAAGAATTTAGATGTAGCGTCCTTAGTGCCAGATAGTCTCATTGGTGCAGAAGGCGTGGTGAGTGCTATTGAAGAAGACGGTAAAACAGTCCATCTGTGGTTGGCAGGATTACCACCACAAGTGCTGCTATACTACGGAGTTAATTCTCGATTCACCCTAGCAACAACAGAGCAATTAGTATTGCGATCGCGCACTGGGTTAACAGCAAAAGCGCAAATTTCCAAAATTGAAGGTGCAAATCCCCTACAAGTTGGGCAACTCGTCCAAGAAGCAGTCCGGATTTTACCCCGAAATATTAATTTAACAATAGCTTTAGATACTGGATTGGAAAGAATCGAGCGGGTAGACGCTACAAGTGCCTTCGCTGGATTTTCCCATGTATCCACCGTAATAGCAGGAGAAAAACCAGCTGATTATGTATTTGCCAAGCTACAGGAAATTCCTAGTCATTATGGTCTATTTTCTCTTAGTGGCGAACTAATTCCCAATACCACCGGGGAAGTAGGAGAAGCAGTAAAATCAACAGTTCAAAGGCTAGCGCCCAAATTATCAACTCTGTTTGCAGCTAAGTTATGGCGACTTACAGAAAATCAAGGTTCTTCCCGCTTGCCTCTCAGGGCAACATTAGAAATAATTAGCGGTATATCGCCACGGGTGGTGATGCAACATAAAACAATACGAACTTTCAAACCTGAAACTTCGATAAAAAAATCACTCTCCACTCCCCACTCCCTACTCCCCACTGCGATTGTACCTATCGGTAGTCGAATGCAATATCGAGTGGAAAACCAGAGCGATCGCTCAGTATATTTAATCTTACTGGGATTAAACAATAATCATACAGGAGTTGCCTTCTATTCTTGGGAAACCCCTCAAGAACCAAACACTGCGGACACCAAGCCCCTCCTCAAACAAGTCGTCATCGCCCCAGGTGAAACCCTCACCCTACCCCAAACTAATAGTGCTTCCGAATGGCTGATTTCAGGGCCAGCTTGCTTTTGCGAACAACAACTGATTTTTAGTACTGCCCCCTTTAGCGAAACTCTCGCCGCCTTGAGTACTGTTAAGTATTCCACAGCCGAACAACAGCCGATTGGTTCATTGTTGAATCCCTTAGACGTTGCACAAGCCTTGCTACAAGACTTGCATAACGCCAGCGTCCTCAAAGCGGAGATGAACGGCACAGCAGCCGACTCATATATATTAGATGTGAATAATTGGGCAAGTTTTAGCTTTAGTTTTCAGGTTGTGTAAACAACGATATGATGCAATATCCTTGAGTTAAGGCTTGTCATTGCCCACATTTTTATAACAATCAAGGTGTCACACTGGCCAACATCCCATCCAAAACTTAAGTTCTGCGGCTTAGAGCTACTGTACACTTAGGTGGACTGAAATTTTGCATAATACACAGAGTTTAGCCATAGACATCGCTTAAAACTCTAATACGCTTGGGTTGAGCATTTTTATCTCTTCTCCCTGTTTCCTCTGCGCCTCTACGGTAGTCTGCGGCAAGCAACTTTGCGTCTACGTTAAAAAATTGACTTTGATAAAAAGTTTTAGTCTTGGAATTTATTTCCAGGCAGATTAGCAACGAAGCGGAACATTTATTTGATATTGGTCATGATAAGTCTTAAAAAAGAGGTTGGGGACATCTTAAAAAGATTAAAACGTTAACTTAATCGTATTAGATCATTTCTAGTAAAAATTTTTTATACCAGCATAATATAGAGCTTTTATCACTTTAGTTGTACTCCTATTGATTACCATGAGCGTTTAATTTGAGTATTTAGGTAATAAAGTATAAAATATCTTACCTACAATTCAGTCGCCAGCAGGAGGAAACTGAGCAAAATATTTTTTATATTATAAAAGAAACTTTATAAATAAACTGGAAACAGCGTATGCCTCTTCACAAACTTGAACATTTTGACCCCAACTATCGAGAAACTTTTGGCGGAGACGACGTTAAAGCCCTGGATCTTTACACTGAAGGAGGAGACAGAGTTGGCTCAGTGGCGGATGTTTTAGTTGATGACCATGGCCATTTCCGGTATTTAGTTATTGATACAAGCTCAAATTTTTTGGGTAAAAAAATATTACTACCAATTGGTCTTTCGCGGATAGACTATCCTGCAAGACGCGTCTATGTTGATGGATTAAGCAGACAACAAGTAGAAGGTTTAGTCGAGTACAGAGAAAACATGGTCGTTGATCATGATTACGAAGAAAATGTCCGTGGTGTATTTCGTTCTCCAAATAGCGGTGTAACTTACGATCGCAATACATATAATTACGAAACAGAACCAGCTTTATACGGGTTGAATAATCAAGATAATCAAACTTTTAGACTATATGAAGAACGATTAATTGCCAGCAAACAACGCATCAAAACTGGAGAAGTAACGGTTGGTAAGCATATTGAAACAGACACTGCAAGCGTTACAGTACCTATCCAAAAAGAACGAGTTATAATTGAGCGAGTTGTGCCAACAGAAGCAGGAAAGGCCGTAAATTCCAGTGAACTTAAGTTCCAAGAAGGGGAAGTAGCACGCATAGAAGTGTACGAAGAAACCCCTGAGATACGTAAAGAAGCTTTTGTGCGTGAAGAAGTCAGAGTTAAGAAAGTAGTAGAACGGGAGACTGTGGAAGCACAAGACACTATTCGTCGAGAAGAGTTAGATGTTGATACTGAGGGGAATTTAGAGATTCAGGAACATGGTACAACTACGCATGATGCTATTTAAGTAGCTGATCATAAGTTTGTTTGGTGGATTTATCTGAAATAATCATGCAGACAAAGTTAATTTTTATCTCTGCGTATGTTGTTTTATTAAACAACTAAGATTCCCGATTTCTCTAGGAAGTCGGGAATTTAATGCTTTAAAAAATTTACATTTTAAGTAAGGATATAGAAACGTGAAATTTATTGGCTTTGCTATCATAAAATATCTATAACTTTTGATTATTGAACTTTTGAAATAATTCATTCGCCAGAAAGAGGTAAACAACTCATTAAATGTCTAACTTAGTTAATAGGAGATGGGAAAGAAAATTTTTGAGGAAAATATAATGGTACTTTACAAATTACAAGATTTTGAGCCAAACTATCGCGATACATTTGAAGGCCGCGACATCAATGGACTTGGCGTTTATACCCAAGGAACGGATGAAAAAATTGGTACTGTCAGCGATGTTTTAGTGGATGAAGAAGGTCATTTCCGCTATCTAGTCGTTGATTTAGGCTTCTGGATTTTTGGTAAAAAAGTGTTACTACCAATTGGTCGTGCCCGTATCGACTATAATGTTGATCGCGTCTACACAATTGGCTTGACTAGAGAACAAGCAGAAGATTTACCTGAATTCAATGAGCGTCAAACGCTTGATTATGATTATGAAGAAAGGGTACGTGGGGTATATCGCCAACCCGCAGACTACGTTCAACCTGTAGATCCTTTATTAACAGTAGATCCATTATTACCATTAGAAGCCACACCACTAATGGATACAACCTATCAGCAGCCGGTTACGCCAACTTATAATCGTGATAGCTACAATTACGAACAAGAGCCTTCTTTATTTGGATTAAATGAGCAAGATCATCAAACTCTGAGATTGTATGAAGAACGGCTGATTGCTAGTAAACGCCGCCAAAAAACTGGAGAAGTAACGATTGGTAAGCACGTTGAGACTGATACTGCACGGGTTGCAGTGCCAATAGAAAAAGAGCGAGTTGTGATTGAACGTGTAACCCCAGCAGATGCAGGTACTGCCGTTTCTGGCCGCGAAGCAGACTTCCGTGAAGGCGAAGTTGCTCGCATAGAAATCCATGAAGAAACTCCTGAAATTCGCAAAGAAGCATTTTTGCGTGAAGAAGTCAGAGTTAGAAAAGTGGTGGATCAAGAGACAGTTGAAACGCAAGAAACCGTGCGGCGTGAAGAGTTAGATGTGAATTCTGGTAATCTTCCCGTTGAAGAACGCTAAATAACAAAGTCATTAGTTAGTAACTAATGACTAATAATTGATTCGATACAGTACAGGTGAGGCTGTAAAATTAGCTTTACCTGTGCTTCCAATAACTGATACAACTTTAGATTTTGGATTGCGAATATTTCTCTGAATATAGGTTAGATAAATACATCTATCGCAAGCATTTACTAAATTGTATTTAGATGATTGATACATTTAATTTAGCTAACTAGAAAACAGTTCATAAACTTTGCACTATGAATAGCCAACCGATGATAAAAAACATTGGACAGGCAAACTCTGACTCTCAGACTAGCACCTCATTAACAGATTTAAGAAACAAGGTAATCAATTTCGCTGTATTCGATCAGCAAGGTCAGCTAGTAGGAGTAGTTCATGATTTAATTGTGGATGCTAATCGTCGATTAAACCTAGTTATATCTAACCAGGAGAATCAAGAGTTAGCTGAGAAACACCCTTCTCTATTTCGGTTGCAGAGCCAGAGAATAAAAAAAATAGACAAGCCGACTAAATCTGTTTTCATAGACTTAAATAAATCAGAAATTGAATATATGCCTGAATATTTAGAAACAGAAACAGCAGGCGATGCCTATCGGCAAGCTGCTCCGCATCTACGCACACTATCAGAAAACTCAACTGAGCAACTAGTGAATTATCAAACTACAAATAGCCCAGTTGAGTCAGTAGATTTAGATGAAGCTACGGAAGAACAGATTATTAGTTTACTAGAAGAACGACTAGTTGTTGAAAGCAGTAAGCGTAAAGTTGGTGAGGTGATTGTTCGCAAAGAAATTGAAACCCGGATGATACAAGTTCCCGTCCGGCGCGAAAAATTAATTGTAGAACAAATTAGCCCAGAATACAAACAACTTGCAGAAATTCATTTAGGAGAAGATGAAATTTCTGGTATTGACTTAACCGAAGTAGAAAGACTTGAAGTTCCGCATTTTGGCACAGGTTTAATGGTAAGCGGTGAATTTAGCTCACCTAAAACTGCTAGTTTATTGTTGAATGCGATCGCACTAGAGCAAAATCACGGTTGCAACCAAGTACGAGTGACCATCGCTGTTGAAGATGAGTCACACCAGAAAAAATATCAGGAGTGGTTTGATCGCTGTTCTAAAGGTCAGCAACCAAATCCTGAAAAATGAGTTAGTTTCTCGCTGATTGTTAGGGTGGGCATTGCACACCCTATTTTTTTGCTTATTTAAAAAATAAAGTTGAAATTTCCGTTCCCTTGCGGGTAAGTGGAATGTCAAAATACTAAGCAGTTGCCGTTCTTTTGGCTACTTGCAATGAAATTTCGACTGAAGAGACTTTCACCGAAGAAAAAACAGCGTCTGATCCCACCTATTCAGATTCAAGTTAGAGATGGAAAATTTGAGATTATGGGTATGGGTGCATGGCATTCCTACTGGCGCGATCCCTACCATCTGCTGCTAACGATTCCCTGGACTGGCTTTCTAATCCTGATCTGTACTTTCTATATAACTATTAATGCTCTATTTGCCGTAGCTTACTTGATAGGAGGAGATTGTATTGCCAACGCCCGACCTGGCTCTTTTTTAGATGTCTTTTTCTTTAGCGTGCAAACCCTAGCATCCATCGGCTATGGGGCAATGTATCCTAAAACAACTTACGCCAACATTATTGTCACCATTGAAGCAATGATCGGTTTGGTGGGAATTGCTGTGATGACAGGACTAGCTTTTGCTCGATTTTCCCGACCTACAGCCCGTGTGCTTTTTAGTCGTGTTGCTGTAATTACACCTCATAATGCAATGCCGACTCTCATATTTCGCAGCGCTAATCAGCGTCGCAATATGATTCTGGAGGCGCAGATGCGAGTCTACTTAATGCGCGACGATGTAACCTCAGAAGGGCAGTTCATGCGTCGGTTCTACGACCTCAAACTCGTAAGGAACCAAACACCTAGCTTTACGTTAAGCTGGTCAGTGATGCATGTCATTGATGAGTTTAGCCCTCTATATGGCATGACACCTGAATCGTTAACCCAGACAAATACTATACTGATCGTCTCTTTGAGTGGCATTGATGAAACGGTTGCACAGGTTGTCCATGCCCGTCATACTTATGGTGCTAATGAGATTTTGTGGAACAATCAATTTGTCGATATTTTCCATCTCACATCCGGTGGAGATCGCTACATTGATTACAACCGCTTCCACGATGTTTTACCTTTAGATGAAAACAGTTGAAATGCCTGAAAGTTACTCCAGAGTCTGATTGACTGAAGCTTGTAAGGGTTTAACGACAACCCGACCATTTTCAACTACAGTGCAACTTTTAACCATGCTCTTGCTGGGGTTAACTGGCACATCCTGACACTGGTTTTGGTGAGAGATATTTTGCTCTTGTTGTTGATTGAGGATGACAACACAACAGGCGCAGGAGGAAAAGGACATATAAAATATTTTGATCTCTATATCTATTATCGCTCTACTGATGCTGTTTGGCTGAAAAATTTGCTACTCATGTGTTGGTCATTGGTCATTGGTCATTGATGATTGTTTTTTGGTACATACCTCGCTTTGAAAGTGGCCGATTTAGAGCGTATATGAAAAACTAGGGTTGTAAATACTTGCTTTCTTGTGCTTATAAGCTGTTTGATATATCTAAACCAAGTAAACAGGAAAGCGGTTATAGATCCCGCCCCGCTTTCCTCCCTGCTTAAACTTGTCTGGCAGGGTTAGACAGTGGGTTTTTCTAATGAAAAAATTTCTGAGATACCTGGGTTTAGGTTTTCTATCTACGTTTTTGACTGCAACCCCCGGATTGGGAGCTGAACGCATTAGCTTTTATTACCCTCCCTTTGGGGAATTCTACTTGTCTGTGGACTCGCTGGAGACTTTTGCGAAAGTTGGCAAAATCGATCAAGATTTTTCATTTTATGCTAGCCGTGCTACGCCTCAACAACTCGCTCAACTGCGGGATCTGCTTCAGCAAAGATTCAATGTCACTCCTACATTGGTATCTCAAGTTACCTACTCACCTATAGGCGAAGAAGTAGTGCAACAGCTGGGAGAATTACTCCTCACTGAGTCTCGACAGAATGGCTTCTATGCCATACGTGCCTCTTTGATTTTGGCTGCTGCTGATCGAGAAGGTTTAACGGTTGTGAATTTGCTGCGGAAATTTCCTAGCAATACTGTGCGGGTGAATTTCACAGGGGGGTTAAAGATAGTTGATGACTTGTCACAATTGCTCAAAAAAAAGGATGAAGTTGTTGCCTCTCTCCAAAAAGAAGCGATCGCTCAATCAGCCAATTCAAAAATTGACTTCTCACAACAGCCAGATTTGCGATCGCCAGGAACATTCCGTTGGCAGAAAAAAAGCCTGGAGTTAAATGACTTTTCTCGCTCACGCCGTCTACCGGTGGATATCTATCTGCCGGAAGCTGGTTCACAAAGCACTAAAGAACTGGCTTCGCCTCCCTTTCCCCTGATTGTAATTTCTCATGGCATCGCCTCAGACCGCTCTACCTTTGTCTACCTGGCTGAACATCTAGCATCCTATGGTTTTGCTGTTGCTGTACTGGAACACCCTGGTAGTAATGCCGAACGCTTTCAACTATATTTTGCGGGTTTGGCAGGGCCGCCAGATCCAGCAGAATTTATCAATCGACCTTTGGATATCAAATATCTCCTCAATGAACTCGAACGTCTGGACAAATCTGATCCCACCCTCCAAGGAAAACTCAATTTTCAGCAAGTTGGCGCGATCGGTCAGTCCTTGGGCGGTTATACTGTCTTGGCTCTAGCAGGAGCAAATATTAACTTCAACCAATTGAGGCAAAACTGTAATCGCAATAATTCATCCTTTAATTTATCGCTCTTATTGCAGTGTGAAGCAAATAAATTACCCTTAAGAAATTACGAACTCAAAGACGATCGCATCAAGGCTATCATGGCGATTAATCCAATTGACAGCTTAGTTTTGGGTGAGGGCGGAGTGAGCCAAATTAAAATTCCAGTAATGCTGGTAGCAGGTAGTCAAGATATTTTTGCCCCACCCGTATCTGAGCAGATTCGCCCCTTTACCTGGCTTTCTGACTCTAATAAGTACCTAGCTTTGATCGAAAACGCCACCCACTTTTCAGCGATCGCAGAACCTACTTCTCAAAATGATGTCTTACCTGTGCCACCTGCCTTGCTGGGCCCTGATCGTGCCCCTGTTTATTCCTATCTCAACGCTCTCAGCGTAGCTTTTTTGGAAACCCATCTCCTCAACCGCCCTGAATACCGTTCCTATTTGCAGCCTTCCTACGCCACATTTATCAGTAAAGAGCCGCTTAATCTCAGTATTTTACAGTCGTTGTCGGCAGATCAATTCAATCAGATTTGGAATGGATCAGCCCCTTCCCTACGGGACGCTACGCAAACAGGGAAGTCAAAAGTCAAAAGTCAATAATTTTGAATCCCATAAAAAAATTCGGGGGTGAGAGACGATCGCCTCCTCGCATAAGGGACTTCCAAATAAAAAAATATACCATTGCTGCTATAGAGGTAGGGGGTAGGGGGC
>NZ_CAXTNE010000065.1:0-30892 GCF_964245445.1 uncultured Nostoc sp. | reverse complement strand
ATTGTTCAAGATGGAGCGCAGGTTTCAGCTTCCACTTCTAAAGAATCTACCGGAGAGGGGGGAAGCATTATAGTTAAGAGTGGAGAATTAAATGTCTTAAATAACGCTGACATAACTGTGAGCAGTCAAGGCACAAAAAAGGCAGGTGATTTGGAAATCACGGCTCGTTCTATCAAATTGGATAACCAAGGTAAGCTGATTGGGCAAGCTAACTCCGGTGATGGTGGCAATATTACGCTGAACTTGCAAGACTTATTGTTACTGCGCCGCAACAGTGAGATTTCTACCTCAGCAGGCACTAGAGGGGCTGGTGGAAATGGCGGTAATATCACCATCAATATCCCTGACGGCTTCATCGTCGCCAACCCAAATGAAAACAGCGATATCACCGCCAATGCATTTAGTGGTAGTGGTGGGAGAGTCACAATTAAAGCTACTAATATTTTTGGAATTGCACCACTAACTAGCGAAGACCTTAAAAAGTTGCGCCCTACGGATTTAGACCCGCGTCAACTTCAGACAAATGATATTACGGCAGTTTCCCAAACAAGACCTAATTTAAGTGGCATTGTAGATATCAACACGCTCGATGTTGACCCCTATCGAGGATTAATTAACTTACCAGCTGTACCAGTCGATACTCAAGTGTCGCAAGCCTGTCAAGTGCGTCCTGGTGAAAATCAAAACAGTTTTACGATCACTGGACGCGGCGGCTTACCACCCAACCCCAGAACCGAACCCCTCACTCCTGATGCAGTTGAACTAGATTGGGTAACTCTCAACCCAAAGGGTGAAAACCGTGTTGGTACAAATTCAAATCAGGTAAATAGTTCCAGTCCAGCGCCGATTGTGGAAGCGCAAGGGTGGGTAAAAAATGCTAAAGGTGAAGTTGTACTCACGGCTGATGCGCCGAAAGGTTTGCCTCATAGTTCCTGGTTTACTCCTGCTTCTTGTTTCTAAAAAACCAGGTTATACTAATTCAAAATTTAAAATTCAGAAAGCCAGATTTAAATCTGTCATATTCTTTTTTCAAATTGGTATTAGTTAGAAAAACCGGATTTCTAACGCACATTAGAGCCAATTGCCTACTAAAACATAGGGTGCCCAGAAATATGGAGCTTTTTCCTTAGCAAAAACAGCTAATTGGGCACCCTGGAGCGCCTCGGCTTTATTCGCCCCAACCTTTAGCTGTCGATAGAACTCACTCATTACATCGGCAGTAGAGCGATCATCTATTGACCACAATGTTGCTAGTGTACTGCGTACCCCCGCCCGCATAGCTATCCCAGCCAGTCCCAAAGCTGCTCGTTTGTCTCCCTCAGCAGTTTGGCAAGCACTAAGGACGAGTAATTCAATGCTACTAAATCTGTTTTTGTCGCTAACTCGCAGTAGATTATCAAATTCCTTGACTTTAACCAGTTTATCCCAGGTGAGAATAAAGGTTTTTTCAGCATCAGAACTAAATTCACCGTGAGTTGCTAGGTGAACCACAGAGAAGGAAACTTTTTGCAACTTATTTTGCAGGTTTGTTTGGGTAAACTGTTGATTTAACAGTTCTTCACTCTTAGGTACTTCAGATTTGATTTCTTTTAATTCCCGTGGTACATTTTCTAATTCGGGAAATTCTTTGCCTTCGACTGGGCGTTTTTCGCTGACTCCGGCTGTTAAAGCATTTAGCTGTACCTGTCGCAAAGGTTTAGGATCAAGGAGTTGCAAACCTGGTGTCAAGGCGATCGCATATTTCTCTACTAGATATTGCTTCTGTTGTTTGTCGTAGAGAACCGCCATCGGAATATTCCGCAAATCACCATCCAGTACAAACACTAAGGTTTTTATCCCACTATTAACTAAATCTGTTTGTGCAGGTCGAATTAACCAATCATATATTTGTTGCGACTGCTGCTGAACTCGAACGGTCGCTGTGACATTTAGTAAGTTTTTCCTCAGTTCTGCTATTGTGTTTTCCACATCATTTTGAGCTATTACAGTCTTGTAGTGGCGCAAGTCTTGATTAGGCAATTTGACGATAACATCTAGGCGGTCTGGCAAAATAATTGGATAAATTACTGCTGCTCGTTGGTCTTTTTTGTCAACTACTGGGTCAAGTTCCTGCGTAGGGTTTAAACAGGCTGACCGAAAGAAGTTATCGAGTTCTGCCAATTGCAGAGATTCAATTACATCACGAGCAAGCTTTAGATTGTCTTGATTGCTGCCCTCTTGTGGCGATCGCGATAGTGAAGCGTCAGCGCTAGCCTTTAGTAGAGAAGCGTCTCGTTGGTCTAGCTTATCAAAGCGAACAGAAGCGCTGTTGCCTTGGGGAGAACGCAACAGTAATTCGACTAACTCTCGATACACTGGTTCAATATTGTCCCGGAAGGAAAACTGAACGTCTGGATTGATGGCTACTAAATCACCACGCAGAGATTGAAGGGTCTTGTAGGCTACATTATAGGATGCGATCGCGCCTTTAATATCTTCCTTTTTTTTCAATATGCGTCCTAGTTGCCATTGCCACTGATAAGCAATATCCGATGCATTAATACTTTGCGCTGTGAATAAAGCTTTCTCGGTAAGCTCTTGAGCATCAGAAAACTGCCTGGTTTTTTCATACAACTCACCAAGGCTGCCCATGGCATAAGATTCTGCTCGCCGATCTTGCAAGTTCTGTGCCTGTTTGATCGCAGTGGAGAATTGCTGGGCAATGTTCAGCCATGAGGGGGTATCTATGCTAGTTTTTTCTTTTAATTGTGTAAGATTTTCGGCAAACTTAATGCGAGTATATACTGAGGTTCGGCTGGGTGGCAAGTTGCTAATTGCCGACTGGATTTGAGACGACAACGCTAATGCATCTTGATCTTGGTTTTTTTCTAAAAGTAGACTAAGTAAATTTAGGCGAGCCTGGATGCGGGTGATGGAGGAAACAGATACAGCAGCAGCCTCCTGATAGTATTGTAAAGCCGCTTCAGTGTCTTGCTGGGCGCGGGCTGTGTTGCCTAAACTGAGTTGAGCCTCTGCGATCGCTTTTGGAGATTGCACTCGTTTTGCCACTGCTAAACTTTTCCCCAACACCAACCGTGATACGCTTAAATCACCGACAACTCGGCGGATGTTGCCAAGACTACGCAGCCCTGTTGCTACAAGAAGTGAGTCTGGAAGGCTGGTAAGGGTTTGCTGTACTTCGTTTAAAATTTTGTTAGCTTGAAGGTAAAGCCCTAAAGCTTGCAAAGCTTGTGCAGAGTTAATCCGGTTACGAGTTAATCTAGGCTTGTCGCCTATTTGCTGATAAATATTAGCAGCTTTTTGCCAGATAGTTAAAGCCGCTTCTGCTTGTCCTTGTGATAGTTGTAACTGTCCTTGCACATCTAGGGCTTGTGCAATAAGTTGGGAACGCTCACCGGAACTGCCCGTATTTTCCCCTGACTGTAATAATTTTAAACTTTGGGCGATCGCTTCCTCAGCTTCTGCCCACAAGCCAAGTTGATGATAAGCCAAGGAGAGATTACTCAGCGTCATCGCTTCTTGTAATCCATCCCTAGAGGTTTTAAACGCAGCAGCAGCCTGTTGCAAAACTTTTATCGCTTCACTAAACTGTCCCCTGTCGTATAATATTTTGCCCTGTTCCACTACGCTTGCCGTTTGGGATGGGCCGCTTTTAAGGGGGAGTAGCGAGTAGAAAGTAGGGGATTCAGCATTCATCAGTTCCCTGCTTTCACTACTTCCTTGTTTTCCCCACTCCCCTTGCTCGGTCAAATTTTGCATGGCAGAGTAGACGGCAGGAGGTTTTGCTAAAACAGGGGATAAGGCTATGCATAGAAATGCAGTGAACAGCGCTAGGAAAAAATGATTTGGGCATCTCATAGTTCAGTTCTGTATAGTCAAATATAGTCAGACATTACTTTATTATCAATTGCCCCTTGTTCACAGAACCTTAAAGGCATATAATGGTCTGTACCATTAATTTTGCGGGGTAATACTAGCTCCTGATTAAATAGCAATGTGGGTGCATTCGTCCCCATAAGCTTACAGGCGATCGCTAAAGAAAGAAAAAGGGTGTATGAGCAAGAAGTATAATGTACACCTATTTGACTTTTGACTTTTGACTTCCGCCTTGCGGCACTAGTCTCCAGTGCTATGTCCTAAACTCTGAGTTTTAGCTTCTAATGGATCGGGTTGAGGTTTTTGATACTTACCTGGATACTTGTGCTGAAAATAAGCTTCTAGCACTTGTAAAACCATCGGGCCGCAAACAGTACCGCCATGTTCGCCAGTATTTTCACCAAAGGCCACAACCACAATTTCCGGCTTATTAGTGGGGGCATAAGCACCAAACCAAGTGTGATTTGGGCGACCAACACCAGCTTCAGCAGTGCCACTCTTTCCAGAGGCTGGGGCAATTGTGGGCACGTCCAAGCGCTTACCAGTACCTTCACTCACTACCCGCCGCAGTCCGTCGCGGAGAACTTTAATAGTTGTCGGCTTCATATTTAAGGATTCTCGCCAACTTTTTGCTTGTTCGTTGTCTTTGAGTAAATGCGGCTGAACTCGATACCCGCCATTAGCAGGGACAGAAAACATAATCGCCGATTGCAGGGGTGTCACTTGCAAAGCACCTTGACCAATTGACATATTAATGGTGTCGCCTACAGTCCAAGGTGTTTTCAAAATTCTCTGCTTCCATGTTTCATCTGGAACCAAACCTTTTGATTCTTCGTTGGGAAATTCAATGCCAGTTCTTTGACCAAATCCGTATTTGCGACTCCATTCGATTAAAGTTGGGCCACCGACTTTTCTGCCAACTTGATAGAAGAAAGTATCACTACTCATAGCGATGGCTCGTGGAAATCCTAATGGCCCAAATCCGGCGTGGTTCCACTCACCAAAAGTCACCCCACCAACGGTAAGAGAACCAAAGGTCTGTAATATTGAATCAGGAGAAAATTGCCCTGATTCCAACCCAGCTGTAGTGGTGACAATTTTGAAAGTACTGGCGGGGGGAAAGGCACTCAGGGCACGATTAACCAAGGGATGATCTTTACCTTGCACGCTTTCCCAATCTTTCTGGGAGAGTTTTTGTTTGGAGAAGATATTCGGGTCAAAGGTGGGGTAAGATACTAGTGCTAAAACAGCACCGTTATTCGGATCGAGTGCTGCGATGGCACCTCGGTGATTTCCCAAAGCTTTTTCTGCTGCCTTTTGCACATCTAAATCTATGGTCAGGTGCAAATCGTTACCAGCTTTTGCCTGTTTCTCCCCCAAAACCCGGATTGGTCTACCCGCACCATCTACTTCCACTTGCTGACCGCCCCATTCACCGCGCAACATTTTTTCATAAGCTTTTTCCACCCCCATCTGACCGATTACATCTCCAAGTCGATAGCCTTGCTGCTTTTTGTCCTTTAACTGGTCGGGGGTCAACTCTCGCGTATAACCTAGTACATGAGCCAATTCCTTGCCGTGGGGATAATAACGCACAGAATCTGTATTGATTTCTACTTCCGGGAGTTCATTTTTATACTCCTTTAATGCCGTGATTTCTGCTTCATTTAGATCGCGAGCAACCCGGATGAGTGAAGAAGAATTAGCACCAGCTTGTTCTAATTTCTTTTCCATTTCATCTTGGGGAATGTTGAGAATTTGCGCTAGACGCGGGCCGACTACAGACCAGGAAGGTTTAGTATGTGCCATCGGCCACAAATATACAGAGCTAGGATAGCGAGTAGTGGCTAAAAGTTTACCGTTGCGGTCAAAAATATTTCCCCGTTCGGGTTGTTTAAGAATCATCCGAACTCGGTTCGCTTCGGCTCGTTCCCGGAGTTTTGGCCCTTCAACAATTTGCAAATATGCCAAACGAGCCTCAATACTAGTGAGCATTAATACGGTAAATACGATTAAAAATATTGATTGGAAACCACGTCCAACTGTACGTGTATCTTTTTTGCTGCCAATTGATGGGAATAAAGACATAAGACAAATAATGATTCCAATAGGGGTATTATCTGTATACAATTACCCTAAACTCATGCCCAGTATTGGGTATAAAAGAATTGGGCAAGTATATTCTTGAACAATTGTTTTTGGCGGATACAATGAACCAAAGTGTCAAATCTAGTCTGCCCAATAGACTACTGACAAAATCACGTAATATCACGGCATTCTACTGAGGATTATGGCTCAAATTGTCATGCAGAATCAAAGGGGGATAACAACTTTTCAGCCACTTGATGTTGAACTGCGTAACGTGTTCAAGTTTTTTAACCAAGAACCAGCAGTAAATGGAATCGATTTGGATATCAGACAGGGAGAATTTTTTAGTATTTTAGGCCCCTCCGGTTGTGGTAAAACAACAACACTGCGTTTAATCGCTGGGTTTGAAATCGCTGACGCTGGCAAGGTGTTGATTCAGGGTCAGTCTATGACTAATGTGCCGCCTTACCGCCGACCCGTCAATACTGTATTTCAAAGTTACGCTCTATTTAACCACCTGAATGTCTGGAATAACATCGCCTTCGGACTGCGGTTAAAAAAAATACCCAAATCGAAAATTGAAGCTAGAGTCCAAGAAGCTTTAAAACTCGTGAAAATGGAAAGTTTGCGATCGCGCTTTCCCAGTCAACTTTCTGGTGGTCAACAGCAGCGAGTCGCCTTAGCAAGGGCCCTAGTCAACCGTCCCACCGTGGTATTACTGGATGAACCTTTAGGAGCGTTAGATTTAAAACTACGTAAAGAAATGCAAGTGGAGTTATCAAATTTACACAAAGATTTGGGAGTGACCTTTGTGATGGTGACACACGACCAAGAAGAAGCATTGTCTTTGAGCGATCGCATTGCTGTGATGAACCAAGGCAAAATTGAACAAGTTGGCACTCCCAGCCAAATCTACGAACGTCCTTGCACATCCTTTGTTGCTGATTTTATTGGCGATACTAATTTATTTAGCGGTGAAATTGTAGGAGTAGACTCTTCTAATATTAAAATTTCGACAAAAACGGGACTCTCAATTGTCATTAGCCGCGCTGAAGATACACCATCTGAATTATCACAAGCAGTAGTAGTCTGCGTGCGGCCAGAAAAAATACAGCTTTCGCTTTATCCACCCAATTTGCCAACTAACTGCTTTGAAGGACGGCTTGTCAATGTTATGTATTTAGGCACACATGTTAATTATGTTGTGGAATTAACAAATGGCATTAGCATAAATGTGTTGCAACCGAATACTTTTGGCGTTTTACCAGACCGCGACACGCCCATCTACGTTTGGTGGCCAGAAAATGATTGTTTAGCTATTAGTCAATAGTTATAAGATTCAATAATGGAATAAGACCTTGACCTAAGAGGCAGGGGAGCAGGGGGAAGGGAGCAGAGGGAAAGATAATGTAATTCACCTGCCACAAGGGTTTCAGCAGCCCTAAATTTATTTATGCCCAAAAGTAAAAATATTTGTTTCGAGATGTGTAACACAAGAAATAATACGTCAAAACTTTCAGAGGCAATACATTTATGTATGAAGATTTTCCTCCTGCTCCCCGCTCCCTGCCCCTTTTCCTCTTGTTGACCCTGTACTAGGAGTATTAACCCATGTCAATTTTGCAAACAGTTCCTTGGGTGTCCCTGGCATTACTACTGCTTAGTTACAGTACTTTGGGCTGGGTAATAGCTGAAACACTCGCTCCTGTATCTGTGTGGGTGGCAACTGTCGTTGCTATCTTGCTTTTGATAGTAACGTTGACCATTCCTTGGACGAAAATGACATATTACTTCAGTATTTTGCTTAAATCAAATACGAGGTCTTTCGCCGTTGCCGTTTTAGCAGCTTTCTTGTTCTTTATTATGATTGCCTGGTTTCGAGTATTTCTTGATACTTTGCTGATTGTTTCGGCAACTATATTAGTCAAGATAGACTTTCAAACAGCAGGTCTTAGGGAAGGGCTAGCCTTTTGGACTGCATCTACCTTTTCATTGATCGGTTTGGCCTTGGGTGCGCTAATCTACAAGTTAATATATTCCTAAATTTCGCTAACGTTATAAAGTATACCCAAAAAAGCTAGCGATGCCTGCGCCGGGCTGTGCCAACGCTTCAGAACCAGTATTGCTTAACCACAACTTCCTTTTTGGCTTAGGTTCCCAACTGGTTAAAAAAGTCGGGAATCTTGTGCAATCTTGGTTTCAAAATGCAGGCTGTTCAAATAGCACTACAGAAAGGAAAAAATCCATCACAAAAATTGATATCCAACTAGTAACCACTGCTTTTGTTGCTGATTCTCCTACTTCTTTTGCTCCCCCCTTAGTAGTTAATCCCCAACTACAGCCAATGACAGCAACCAGCACACCAAAAATAAACCCTTTTAGCAAAATAATAAACAAATCTGACGGTTCTAAAAAATTTCTGACTGATTCTAAAAATGTTTCGGGAATAATTTTGTAAAAATATGATGCGGCAAAAACTCCGCCGAAGATGCCCATAACTAAAGCCAAAATCGTCATCAAAGGCATCATTAAACTACAAGCAATTACTCTAGGAACTACTAGATAATCAATTGGATCAGTTTTGAGCATATAAAGTGCATCAATTTGCTCTGTGACTTGCATTGCACCTATTTCTGCTGCAAAAGCAGAACCTACTTGTGCGGCCATAATACTAGCAGTCAAAATTGGAGCCAATTCTTTACAAAAAGCTAAGGCAAAAGTACCTCCCACAGCATTGACAGCTCCAAATCGGATTAATTCTCTTGCCATCTGAAGAGTAAAAATCATTCCTGCAAAACCACTGACAAGGAGAACTGGAGAGATAGAACCTGGCCCAGCAGTCACCAGATGTTGCAGAATTTTGCGATAGTAAGTTTTTCCTTGGAGTAAATGTAGCCATACTTGACCGAAAAGCAATACTGCTACAAAACAGCGTACAATCCAAGATTGCTCGAAATTTGTTTTTAGTCGCAATTTTATCGTCCTTAAGACTGGCTTTTTATGCACACATGTTATATCAATTCTCCAAAATAAGACTACAAATACAAATGGTCGAAATCCAGCCAGATATAATCTGACTTTCTCAATTACGTAGATGCACTTGGCGCATCTTCCCGTAGAGTATTACGAATTGGTATTAGGGTAGGGCGTTGATTTTGTAATAAATTAGCTCAAAATTGTTGATGCACTATAAAAATCCTTGGGTTAATATCGTACCTGCAAGAGAAAATGATAACACCAGGATATGAATGAAAATAAAATATTTTGATTTTGATTATTCCCGCAGTACATAGCCCACACCACGCACCGTATGAATCAAGCGTTTTTCATTATTTTCTTCTAGTTTTAGACGCAAGTACCGGATGTATACTTCGATAATATTGGAATTACCCATAAAGTCATAACCCCAAACTTTTTGTAGAATTTGGTCTTTAGTAAATACCTGACGGGGATGCGAGAGTATATATTCCAACAAGTCGAACTCTTTAGCTGTTAACTCAATTGCCCGCTTACCCCGGTAAACTTGGCGAGTCCGGTGATTTAAACTCAAGTCTTCAAACTGAAAAATATCCTGATCTGTTTCTTGAGTCCGGCGTAGATGAGCGCGGATTCTAGCTAGGAGTTCCTCTATACTAAATGGTTTGACTACATAATCATCAGCTCCTGCATCCAAACCTGCCACGCGATCATTAACTTCATCTTTTGCTGTCAATAAAATTACTGGTATGGAGATACCAGTTGCCCGTAACCGACGACAGATTTCTAAGCCTGACAGCCCTGGAAGCATCCAATCAAGAATTACTAAATCTGGCGATAACTCCCGTGCTAACGTTAAACCAGCGATGCCATCATGTGCAACGCTTATATTGTAACCTTCGCTACTTAGTTCTAGTTCAACAAATCGCGCTAGTTTAACTTCATCTTCAACCAAGAGGATATTTGCTGTCATATTTGTGATTTTAAAGTGTATAGGGTGACAATCAAAGTGCTACTTTAACCTGACTTTGACTAGCTATGTAAGTAGAGTGATGGTAAACACACTCCCCTCTCCTAATTTTGATTGCACAGATACATTACCACCCATACCCTCTACAAGTGTCTTAACAATGGATAAACCCAAACCACAACCGCCAGTAGCATGAGACCGGGATTCATCTACGCGGTAAAATCGCTCGAAAATACGTGTTTGGTGTTGTAAAGGAATACCATAACCTTTGTCACAAACTTGAATAATCGCTTTGTTATAAAGCTGATTTAACTTTAAAATTATAGGCGTATTAGCTTCAGAATAATTAATAGCATTATTAATTAAATTAAGCAATATTTGTTTAAAACGGCTGTAGTCTACTTTCACGCCAATAGGATAAGTTGTTGACTCGATTGTAATTAAGCGATCGCTATATTTTTGCGCCATCACCACGACTTCTTCAACTAAGTCATTCAACACATAAGATTTCATCTGAAAATTCAAATAGCCACTATCTGCTCGTGCTAAATCAAGTAAATCTTGTAACAAGCGAATGGTACGTTCGGCTTCTGAAGCAGCAGTTTCTAAAGCTTCTTGTTGAATTTCTGTTAAGTTATTCTGCCGTCGCAACACGCTTTGTAAATAACCATGTACAATCGTCAATGGTGTACGTAATTCGTGAGAAACATTACTCACAAATTCTTGTTCTTGCTCCCAAGATTGCGAGAGGCGCGATAACAACATGGTTAAAGTTTGAGCTAATTCTTTAACTTCGCTGGGTGCATTATCAACATATAGTTGTGCTTTTCCTAAATCTTCTATCGAAATAACAGAAGTCATCTGACTTAGCTGGCGCAGTGGTTGTAGAGAACGCCTAATATAAAATGCACTTACAGTTATTATTACAATAATTGCCAAAATACAGCTAATATTCAAACTTTGCAGCATTGCCATAAACATTGTCTGTTCACGAGTAATATCATGTGCTACAAATAGCTTACCCAGATATTTACCCTGCACTTGCAAAAAACCACTACTCATAACAAAGTACCTTTGATTAACTTTGTAAATTTGTGGTTTAATCTGCATATTACCAAGGGACATTAATTCAGTTACTGTAGAGTTAGATAACAAATCTAAAGTAGCAGATTTTATCAAAATTTTATTATCAGGGCTTTTTAACCATAAAAATAGGTTAGTATTTGCTAAGTTATTAATAGCTTTTTGCAATCCAGTTTCAGGTTGCATCATTTCACTGTAAAGTTGCACATCACGCGGCAAGCGCTGAGTGATTTCTTCTATATTATGCTTACGACTATCAATCAAAATTTGCTGCATTTTCCAACTAGTCCATGCAGCAAAACTACCTAATATTAAAGTTGAAAATGTAGCAATACCAATGGTTAGACGTAATTGCAATGAAAAAGGGTCAAGATTTATCCAAATATTTCTGGGTTGCTTCACTTTTAGTTTTGTCTAAGGTATTGAAAATATTGTTATTTCTATTCATTATTGCTTTTTAGGTAGAGATTGTGGCTGAATTATACAAGATTTAGTATCACATTTTTGCTCATAAAGCATATTGATATAGCGTTCTTGCCAAGTAAGTGGAACTTCTAACAATGAGCGCGTTCCTGTTATCCCCTGCCCGATAAATAGTAAGAGAGCAAGGGAACTAATAGTAATGTGAACCTTGCGCCAGCGATTGGTCTTATCTTTATAAATGTCTGGCAAAATCGAGAGTGAAATAATCATCAGCAGAGCAGAGGTTAGCCCATAATAATAGTGGGAGATATACCATTGGTCAGTTTTGCGGTAGATACCATCTTGACATCCAAGCACCACTAATGCCATTCCTGTGAGGGTTGCAAATATAGCACGCCAGTTTTTCTGCTTTGCCTGATAGAGTAAATACAGAGAAGCGATCGCAGCCACAAACAATAACCCAATAAATACTACCTGAAATGGTGCTTTAATCCAAAGTTGCTTATCTAAAATATTACCAAAAATATCGTAGGCAAACGCTATTAAAACAATACTTACAACTGCTCCAGTTAGCCAGCGACCTAACTGAGTATGCTCTTGTCCTACAGTAGCAGGAATTTTACTCCTACCTATGGCTAAAGTTTGCAATCGGCGTTGACGGACTTGGAAAGCGCGGTTGACAATGACGCCAATTAAGGGAAATACTACGAGTACAGCGATCGCTGGATGTAACAACAAGATAGCATCTCTAAATTCCATATCTGACCTTTTATCAAAAGTTACAAATTAGTTTTTATTGAACAGAATTCAGGAGTCAGGAGCAAAGCCAAAGACGCTCCTGAATTCTTTTTCAATTATTTATGTCTACCTACTTATCAGGGCTATTTCGTTCTAGACATAAACCGCCCAGAACTAAAGTTCCGGGCTAATAGTCCAAGTCCACTTTAGTGGACTAAAAGCCTTTATTAGTCATCTTTAGACGACTTTTGCTATTAGCCTCAGAATAAATTCTGAGGCGGGCTAGATGAGAATGAAATAGCCCTACCTACTTATAACTAAGGATTACTTGACCTCATCAGCCTCAAACTTTGTTACTTTACCTTTTTTAACCGCAACTATTACATCAAAGGTAGAACAGTAAGAAAAGGTCACATTATTGGTTTTATTGTAAAGATTAACCACCATGCCTGCACCACCGGGTTGAATACCTAGCGGTTCAAGATCACCAAAAAAGAAGCGACGTAGTTCATCACCACCACCAAACTGACCCTTATGCTTGATGACCAAATCAATCTTTTGTTGAGTAGTCAAACCTGTAACATCTTTCTTTTCTGCGGCTGATGCTTGTACCAGTGAAGGACTCACAATTTTCAGTGGAACATCCCAGACTGTTAGCATACCAACAAGAGCAACACCTGTAAGCAGAGAAGAAGCAATTTTCATTTGTTTTTCCTTGTGTTGAAGTTTCCCAATGAACTAAAGCATCTCATCTGCTACTAAAGCTCAAATGAAACCAGTCTAGTAATTGTCTGAATTTATCCCTTAGAAAAATTTAGTTTAGACTCAGCATATTCTCAGAAAACTCTGATATTTTCAACCTCAGCTTGCTTTAAGTGTTTTCTCAGATTAATCTCACCTTAAATTACCCAAGTTAGCGGAGTATAGTAAAGAGTATTTTTTGCAGCAGTATTATTATGAGCAGACTGAGAAGATGGCATCCTTTTATCTATAAAATTCCCGGTCAAATCTATCTCTGGCTAGCAATTTTGATTTTTGGATCCTCTAGTGCAGTTACCCGCAAGCTGACACAAATTGGCGCTCAACATTTGATGGATGGTCGAAATCCGATTTCTTTATGTAATGTTTTATTCGTAGGGAATTTATGTGCCTTGATAGTTATGTTACCTATTTATCGGCGACAGTGGAACAACAAGGCTTTGCAGCAACTGTCAAAGAAAGATTGGTTGGCGCTGATAGCAGTAGCTATTTTATCAGGAGCGCTTGTCCCTGGCTTAATTTTCCAGGCATTAGCATTAACAGGGGTGAACAATATTATTTTGATTGGACGCTTGGAACCACCTCTGGGTATAGCTTTATCAGTCTGGTTACTGAGGGAACGGGTAAATCGTTGGGAAGTTGTAGGAGCGATCGCTGCATTTGTTGGGGTTACCCTAACTATTCTCTTGCAACCCTCACAGACGACTACGATCAACATGGGTGTTTTAAGATTAGGTATTGGGGAATTATTGGCAGCGATCGCAGCTGTAGCTTCAGTAGTTTCAACAATTATTGTTAAAGAATGGCTTTCTGATATCCCAGCAGGAATCTTTAGTATCTTTCGTACTGCTCTAGGAACTGTAATATTTTTCTTTGCTGCTTTAGTTCTCTATGGCAGCGACCACTTTATGGATGTATTTTCACCTTTCCTGTGGGAGTGGATGCTTGTTTATGCTGCTGTAATTGTGGTTTTAGGTCAATCATTTTGGCTCAAGGGCTTGAGAGCTTCTACTGTGTCAACGGTTTCCTTAGCTGGCTCTTTTACTCCAATTGTGGGAATTTTCGCAGCTTATTTGGTATTGGGTGAAGTCCCTACCTTTGCTCAATATATCGGTGGTAGCTTGATTTTAGTTGGCATATTCCTTAGCCAAGTTGGTGTTCGTTTTCAGATTTCTCGTAAAGTTGCAGCTCAATTAGAACAAGGTATGGGATTTAAAGGTATCTGAAAAGTAGAGACGCGATTAATCGTGTCTGTGAAATTATATGCAGCTTTTTTAATTCTTCTCGGTGGAAAATACGCGCCAGATAATAAAAACCGTAAAACCTAGATAGGTGAATACTGTCAGCCATTCTTGCCAGCTACCAAATTCATTATTCATCAGCAAAAGCCGGAAAATCAACATTTTTAAATCCTACACGCTGAAGCTGCCAGTCGCTTGCTGTATTTTGGCACAAAAAGGCTACTCAAAAATTTTTAGCGAATTTTCCGGAATCGATAACAGCAAAGTGGTATCACTTATTAGAGCATCGATATTATACTGAACCTCTATAACTAACCTTCGGGGAATATAGCCCCATTGTTTACGCTCAAAAGCCTGGTCTTCATGACCGGGCTTTTGATTTTACTTTTATTTACCGTTTCTTTAACTAGTTCAGTTCTTCATTTAGGCTTGTCGTGACTATCATTACATTTCGCCTTATCTGAATTGTCTGGGATTTCTGAATCATCTAGGTTGTTAGACTTATTAATATTTTCTTGGGACTTAGTTGTACCAAAAAAATAAACGACTGCAATTTTCACAATATCAAAGTATGCAGGGCGATTGCTCTGATCAACAATTGCTAAAGAGAGCGAACCTGCTACTAAGATAACTAATATAGGATGAAACTGTTCTTGTCCAGAAAAATTGCTATGTTTTTTTGTCATTTTTACTTCCGTCTCCAATTGATCATTTTTGGGCTGATGTTTGACAAAAAAGGTAATGTGTTAGATTGAAAAAATCTTCTAACACATCCTAAATACAGTCAGGGATACTTAGAGACGAAATTTTTCACGGCTCTAAAAAGCTTTGCAAAGGAATTCAGACTTTCACGCTAGCAGCAATATTGTTCATTTAGAGTGAGCGAGGATATTAGTTGAGAATGATGCAAAATGTGAAAGTCGAATATCGTTTGCGAGATATTAACGAACAGATTCAAAAATTACTGTCGTCAATATTAAGCAAAGGAGAATCAGCCCACATCGGAAAATGACACAATAAAAAACAAAAGGTAGTAGACTCATCGCAATATGTGCTCCTCCGAAAATAGCTGACAAAACGTAAGCGATCGCTAGACCAAATATGAACAAAGCAAAATATTTAAGAAACTGGGAAGTCAAACGAAATAAAAAGCTGTGACGATTCGTAGTCATTTTTTCCTCCTGATAAATAAAAAATAACAGGGTTGACGGGGTACTAGTTAGCACCATGTCAACCCTGTTGTAATCTTTTTCTAGACTCTCTTAGGCTGGAAAATTATTCACTTTTTAACCTCAAGAACGAAAACAATTTTTTACTGTTTCTCTAAACCTTGAGATGAAATTAGTGGCTGTTGATGGTTAATAGTTAGTAATTGGTTATAATGATTGGCAAAAACAACCAAACTCACTCCTTATCCAACAATTCAGATACCATCCAGCCAAATATCGGCGCGGTATTTCCCTTCTTGCATCGAGAAAAGTCTAGTCTGAGTAGTCCAAACCCCTTCTTTAACAATCTCCTCAACCCCACTCGAAAGCGATCGCGATAAATAGATACCTGACTTTGCGTATCTGTTGTATCTATCGATAACTCGTCTAAATACCTATTTAGATCCGCATGAACGCAACGAAAAGAACCTCGAAAAGAGATGACACGCAACTCAAACTCTTCGGTTCCGATCTTGCGGATAGTCACTTCAATCATTCCATCCTTGCAAGTGTGACAGGCAAGAATATCTTTTTCAAGCAACTCAAATAATTCTTGGGCAGAATTTGAAACGTCAGGTGTTGGCATATTGTGGGGTACCTCAGTGCTAGTTACTTCAGCTATCCTCGCGATTCACACCTAATTTGTAATAGATTCTACATTTACTTTATGAATATTGTCAATAAATTGATAAGCTAAATTGACAAATTAATAATTTAGAGTATAGTTTAGTAGTGTCTTGTCAATGTGCTTCTTTTAGAGAAGCTACGCGATTTCTACGACGGGCTACGCCAACGCATAGGACTGGGGACTGGGAAACCCCATAAAAAAATTTATAGAGGTTGCGCTTGAGTCCAATACAGACCTAACCCGCAACCCATTTCCTACAAGGGAGTGGGAGTAAGTCTCAAAGCCTGTCTCCGGCAAAAAGAGAGGTAAAATGTAAAATTTAGACTTTTTCAGGGCTGATTTTGTCCTCTCCCCTTCTATGTGCCCAGAGAAGACTTTATAAATAAGTGGAGATATATCTCACATTGACCTCACATATCGATAAATAGTTTTGGCTGGAGAAATTTACTTCATGATGGAAATTCCTGAAAGTTTCTTGAGAACGGTTACAGCCGAACACAATGTATCTGAGGCTGAGGTAAGTGCCTTACTTCTAGCGTTAGCTGGTCAAACGGCAGAGTCTATTGCAACCACTCTCGAAATTAGTGCAGCAGCAGTGCGGAAGCGGCTTGGTTCGGTTTACCAAAAGTTTGACATTGCTGGAAGTACTCCTGGGAAATTAGAGGTGATTAGGAGTATCCTCCAGGAAAGATATCAGTTATCAACAGTAGTTAATGCCTTATCGTGTCATGATTTTGGCGAAGCGCCTGATGTCCCCGTTTTCTTTGGGCGTGAGTCGGAGTTAGACATTCTAGAGCAATGGGTAAACAAAGACCGTTGTCGGCTTGTGGCAATATTTGGTATGGGGGGAATTGGCAAAACAGCGTTATCTATCAAGCTGGCACAGAAAATTCAGGGACAGTTTGAGTATGTTATCTGGCGATCGCTACGTCATGCACCCTCTGTTAAGGAGATTTTTGCAGACCTGATTGAGTTCTTCTCTAAAAAGAATGAACCCAAAGAAGTAGGAATTTCGCAATTGATTGCTTATTTGCGGAAACATCGCTGTTTATTGGTACTAGATAATGTAGAGTCAGTCCTGCTTGAAGGTGATTATGTCGGTCAATATCGAGAAGGATATGAAGAATATGGAGAATTTTTCCGACAAGTTGGGGAAGTGCCTCATCAAAGCTGTTTAGTTTTAACCAGTCGTGAAAGTCCCAAAGAAATTATCACCTTAGAAGGAAGCAATCTTAAAATTAAATCCTTGCAGCTAAGTGGGCTAGAAAACATTGCTGCAAAAAGCATATTTGTGGGCAAAGGTGATTTTTTTGGTTCAGAGAAAGACTGGAACAAATTAATTAATCAGTATGCAGGTAATCCTTTAGCCTTAAAAATCGTTTGCAATACGATTCAAGAAGTTTTTGGTAGCAATATATCAGAATTCATTAGTTGTGATATTTCCGTGCTATTTGGGGATATCCGCAATCTATTAGAACAGCAATTTAATCGGTTATCAAATTTAGAAAAGGAAATTTTATACTGGTTAGGAATTAATTGCAAGCCTACTTCATTTACAGAGTTACAAGCAGATGTTATTTCAACGACATCACAACCACAATTAATTGAGGCTTTAGAATCATTGCGACGGCGATCGCTAATTTTTAACGAGAAGGGTTTGGCAAAATTTATGCTCCAAGCTGTAGTTATGGAATATATTATTAGCCAATTTGTTAACCAGGTTAGTGAAGAAATTATTTCTGAGATTAATCTAGAAAATATTTCTTTATTAAAGAGCCATGCCTTATTCAAAGCACAAACAGAAGGAAAGGTTAGAAATGCCCAAATTCGTTTAATTTTAGAACCTATTATTGAAAAGCTAATTAATAAGTTCGGCAATAAAGATCGGATTAAAGAACATTTATTAAAAATAATAGAATTGTTACGAGTAAATACTCCTCTGACATCTGGCTATGCTGGTGGGAATATTATTAACCTCCTTTGTCATCTGGAAATTGATTTAACTGGGTGTGATTTTTCCAATTTCAAGATATGGCAAGCCTACCTAACAAGTGTGAGCTTGCATAATGTTAACTTTGCTAACTCTGATTTATCTAAGTCTGTATTTACAGGAATCTTCGATAGTATTTTGTCAGTCGCATTTAATCCTGTAAATGGAGAAATTGTTGCTACAGGTGATGCTGATGGTCGGATTAGCTTTTGGCAAGCTACCTATGGTGAGCAACTATTTCATTGGAAGGCACACTCTAACTGGGTAAGAACTGTTGCCTTTAGTCCCGATGGTAAAACTTTAGTTAGTTGTAGTGATGACCATACTGTAAAGCTCTGGGATGTTAATAGCCAAAAACACCTCATGACTCTTGAAGAACATACTAGCTGGGTCAGGTCTGTTGCCTTCAGTCCTGATGGCAAAATTGTCGCCAGTGCTAGTAGTGATAAAACCATTAGACTCTGGGATCTGGGTACTCAACAATGCTGGAAAATTTTCAAGGGACATAACAACTTCGTTCGTTCTGTTGCCTTTAGTCCTGATGGAAAAATACTTGCCAGTGGTAGTGCTGACCAAACTGTGAAGTTGTGGGATGTAAAAACAGGTAAATGTTTGAAAACTCTTGAGGGACATACTAAATTAGTCCAGTCCGTAGTTTTTAGTTCTGATGGTGAAATACTTGCTAGTTGTAGTGACGATAAAACCGTGAAACTCTGGGATGTTCAAACAGGGAAGTTATTAAATACTTTAAAAGGACACACCAATTTAATCCATTCTATAGCCTTGAGTCTGATCCCCTCTTCACAAGGAGGAGAGATCATCGCCAGTTGTAGCGATGACAAAACCGTGAAACTCTGGGATGTTCAAACAGGAAAATTATTAAAAACTTTAGAAGGACACAGTAATTCTATTCTGTCTGTTGCATTTAGTCCTGACGGAAAAACACTCGCCAGTGGTGGCTATGACAAAACCGTTCGATTCTGGGACATCGAGACTTATCAATGTATCCAAATCTTGCAGGGGTACACCAATTGGGTACACGATCTAGCCCTGAGTCCAGATGGGAAGATAATTGCTAGTAGCAATGATGATAAAACCGTCAGGCTGTGGGATGTTCAGACTGACCAATGTATCAGCACTTTGGAAGGACATGCTGGCCGCCTTTGGTCTGTTGCTTTTAGTCCACTCGCTGGGGGACTATTAGCTAGCGGCGGTGATGACCAAACCATCCGCTTTTGGGATACTGTGAGTGGACAGTGCGTGAAAGTTTTGCAAAATAGCGATCGCATCCGCTCTATTGCTTTTAGTCATGACGGTCAAATTCTAGCTAGCGGAAGTATTGACTGCAACATCAAGCTATGGAATGTTCGGACTGGCCAATGCTTTGAAACTTTACAGGGGCATACAAATTGGGTGCGCTCTGTCAGTTTTAGTCCTGATGGTGAAATCCTCGCCAGTGGAAGTGATGATCAAACACTGCGCCTGTGGAATGTTTATACAGGGGAATGTATTCGGGTTTTGGAAGGGCATACTATGCGAATATGGTCTGTTGCTTTTAGCCCGTTCCTCCCTTCACAAGGGCAATTTGGAGGGTTATTAGCTAGTGGCGGTGATGACAAGACAGTACAGCTATGGGATCTTCAGACTGGCGAATGTTGCAAAATATTAGTCAATAATGATTGGATACGTTCTGTTGCTTTTAGTCCTGATGGTAAGATTCTTGGCTGTGCTTGTGTTAATCACACTGTAGAAATTTGGGATGTTGACACAGGTCAACGTCTGATTATTTTGCAAGGACATAATAATTGGGTTCGTTCTGTTACCTTTAGTTCGGATGGAACTTTGTATAGTGGTTCCCAGGATGGAGCTATTAAGCAATGGAATGTCAAAACTGGAGAGTGTATCAAAACACTCATGTCAAAAAGACCTTATGAAGGAATGAATATCAAGGGGCTATCTGGTCTAGGGGAAGAACAAAAAAATACACTTAAAGAGTTGGGTGCTATCGAAGATTAATTCGTTAATTAAAAATAATAATCATGCTCTTGAATTGCACTCTTGGAAATGTGTATTAATTCCTTATTGTTGAATCTCATTAATTTTTTGTAAGGATTGCCATTATGTCAAATTATATCAGTCGAATGATTTTTCAAAACTACCAGACTCTTATTCTTGCTAAGTTTCACTATATTTTCCAGATACTTTCCACTACGTTCGGATAAGACTCAATCCCCCAACTTCCCTGTTGAAGAGAGATTAATAAGGATTTTTAAGGACTGTGACCTTAACCGAACTGTATTGAAATACAAAAATATTTTTTATGTGAATTAAAAATAATAATTAAATGTCGCAATTTAACCCTAAAAAAATTGAGTTATATGAAATTAAAGATATAGATCGGCTTCCTCAACTGCAAAAACTTTCAACAGCAGAGCGTTTAGCAATGAAAGCAGTTGCCCAAGTATTGCCGTTCCGTGTCAATAATTACGTAGTAGAAGAACTGATTGACTGGGAAAAAATTCCTGATGATCCCATCTTTCGCCTCACCTTTCCTCAAAAAGAAATGTTGGCTCCTGAATCTCTAGACAAGGTTATTTGGCATCTGCAAAATTCCACGCCAGAAGAACTGCGTCAGGTAGTAAATACAATGCGATCGCAACTTAACCCCCATCCAGGCGGACAGGCAGAACACAATATTCCAACTTTAGATGGAAAACAAGTACCAGGAATTCAACATAAGTATCCCGAAACAGTCTTGATTTTTCCGACAGCAGGTCAAACTTGTCATGCTTATTGCACATTTTGTTTCCGTTGGCCGCAATTTGTGAAGATGGACGGAATGAAATTTGCTACCCGTGAATCAGGACTTTTTCAAGAGTATCTCCGCCAACATCAGGAAGTCACAGATGTTTTAATTACTGGCGGAGATCCAATGACAATGAAAGCTAAACATCTGGCTTTATATATTGAACCACTGCTAAATTCGGGTTTTGAACATATCCAAACAATTCGGATTGGTACTAAATCGGTAGCTTACTGGCCTTATCGCTTTGTTACAGATGAAGATGCTGATGATGTCTTACGTTTGTTTGAGAAAGTAACTAGCTCAGGCAAACATCTGTCGATTATGGCACACTACGATCATCCGACAGAAATTAAAACTGAAATTGCTCAAGCAGCGCTTCAACGCATTCGTAATACAGGCGCACAGATTCGCACCCAAGGGCCACTTATGCGGGGAATTAATGATTCTTCGGAAGTATGGATACAGATGTGGCAAGAACAAGTTCGCCTTGGTTGCGTTCCCTACTATATGTTTATGGAACGAGATACTGGAGCAAAACATTACTTTGAAGTGCCAATTATTCGAGCTTGGGAAATTTATCAAGCAGCAATACAAAAAGTGTCTGGGTTAGCTCGCACAGCTCGTGGCCCAGTCATGTCAGCACTACCGGGTAAAGTTGCAGTGGAAGGCGTAACTGAGATTTATGGCGAGAAAGTATTTGTACTTTCTTTTTTGCAAGGACGCGATCCCAATTGGTGTAAACGTCCTTTCTTTGCACGTTATGACGAGAAAGCAACCTGGTTAACTGATTTAGTTCCAGCGATGGGAGAAAAGGAATTTTTCTATGAGAATAAATTAAAAAAAATTCTGAAAAAACAAAGTTAAATTGGCGATTAGGATAATTCGATGGGGGATTCATAACCACGACCAGATTGGAGAATAATTTATACCCATTTCCAGAAACTTTTAAGAGATTTTATTGGTCTGGTTCTCCAAATTCTGCAAAAATCAACCAATGTCATCTTCTGCTCAAGGTATTCCCGGATTACCCGATTTGACGCATCCAATTGAGCTTGTCCAATTTGGAACCCAGGCGCTCAAGGCTTCACTATTATTAGTATTTTTGGTCGTAGCTTTGGGAGTTGCGATCGCACTGATCAGTTTTTCTCTACGTCGAAGCAAGCCGGAACAAGTAATATTCATCGGCGAATGGGCTGTTGGTTATTCTCAACTATTGCGAGGATTACAACATTTAACTCTAGTATTAATTCTATTAGTACCGGGATTTTTTCTCTGTTCAACTTTAAGCAATCGCTACCACCACTGGGAACAAGCAAAAGTCGCTCAAGTGGCTCAAACTGTTGCAGGTGAGAGGCTCGAACAATTTGCGCCGCAAGTGCGCTACTCTATTCAAGAGCCGTACTCCTATAACACTCAAATCAATGGCAAGATTGTTAAGGTAAACCAGACGCGAGAGATTACCCGCTTCTTAATGCTGGCTGGTTCGCAAATTCAAGTCAAGCTTGACCAAAGCGTAGATGTTCCAGGCCGCAGCTCAATTTATCAGGCAAATTATACTGCCGATTATAAAGTAGTTAACCAAATCAAGGATATTAATAATTTTTTCTTTGAAGCACCGCCACCCAACGGCTATACACTGCTTGCTAGCTATAAAGTTGAGCGTGATGGCACTAGGCTACAACCAACCAACGCGGGTAATTATAGTTTTCCTTTCCGCTTACAACCAGGAGAAGAAACCACCTTTCGAGTTACTTATCAGGCTCAAGGAGGGCCGCGCTGGGTTTATAGTGCAACGGGACAGTTGCTTTCCAACTTCCGCCTCACAGCAATTGCTAACTTTGCTCCGGCTGATTTTGCCAGTGGTATTGTACCTAATGAAATTAAAGTTGACGGAGGCAGTACGCAATTTACTTGGAAGTTTGACGATAATGTTTCAGTCAAAAATCCATTTGGAGTGTTTACCAACACCGAACCTATTCGTCACACTGGCGTAATTGGGCGTCTTTTATTGCTAGCACCAGCAATATTTTTGTGGTGGATATTGTTGTTATATTTGTCACTGCCAATGAGTTTCAAAAATATTGCGATCGCTGCTAGTATTTTCTTTGCTTGTCTATTGACTTTGACCTATCTAGCTCGCGTCATGAATGCTCAGTTGGCTTGGACTTTAATTTCCATCATCTTACTGTTTCTGACATGGGGATTGGGGGCTAGTCGCAGTGCTTCCCTTGCTGCTATTATCTGCACTATTGCTGGAGCAGTATTACCCATCTTTGGATTATTAATACCGTTTAGTGGACTAACCCTCAGCCTCGCGGGTATGCTTTCAGCCGTTTGGCTAGCAGTTCGTCACTGGTATGGATGGTACAGTTTGCATCCAAAAGACCAAAGATTGTAGGGCTGTAGAAAAATGCTAAATATGAAGTGATTCCGCTATGATTAGCGAAGTTTTAGCAGATAGCACTTATGGATAACGATTTACTGGCTTTTTTGGCGGCGGCTGGGTTACTCGTCCTCTATCTCATCTTTTCTGCATTGACTGAAATGGGAACTAAACTACCCTGGAAGAAATAAGCAGATGGGGGGATGAATCAAGGGATTGACAGTTATTAAAATCAAAAAAATGTAAATTTAATGCATTAAGTCTACTTAAAAAATTTACATTTTTCAACCTGATTGGGCTTGGAAAAAGGAATAAACATCCTTTAGGCTGAGTTAATATACTTATTGTTCGAGGGAGTGCCAAATGCGCGATCCACAGAAGAATCAAATTAAAATCGAGCCAGCAACCCTCGTATTAATTGTGTCCCTACTAATATTCTTGCCTCTACTGTTTGTTGGTTTTTTATCGCAGTGAGCTAGTGAGGAATACCCTACAGATATATTCTCCCGACGTTTTTCATAAAATGTGAACGAGTCGCACTTTGCATTACTGTGGCATCTTAACCCAATCTCGTGAATTGTTAATGCATCGACCTACAATGCGATTGTATTGGCTGACAATACAATTGTTTCGACTAACAATGCAATTGTTTCGACTAACAATGCCATTGTATTGACTAACAATGCCATTGTATTGACTGACAATGCCATTGTATTGACTGACAATGCAATTGTTTCGACTAACAATGCCATTGTATAGACCTACAAAAATTAACCTGCTCTTTCTTTAATCCTTGGGATAAGTCCAAAGAGCAAGTAAGTGTGGAGCATCAGCTTTGCTTTAATTCTCAAACGAATGTTAGCGCGATGCCTACGGTAGTCACTGAGCGCAGCCGTACCACTTCGTGGAAGCAAGCTACGCCCAGCGTCTCGTAGAGAAGTGCGGGCTACGCCTACGCCTTTTCTATCAAGTACGTTAAGCTACTGTTAACGCACCACTCTAACCCGAAAACTACTTAGGTAAAACTTGGCGTAGTGCTGCTAAAAGTTGATCAACACTTTCCTTTCGACTATTAAAGCCCATCAATCCGACGCGCCAAACTTTACCCGCTAGTTCGCCAAGACCACCGCCAATTTCAATATTATGCTCATTTAGTAACTGCCGAGCGATCGCTTTCCCATCTACCCCTGTTGGAATGCAGACAGTGGTAAGCGTTGGCAGTCTATACTCTTGTTTAACGTGCATACTCAGTCCTAAGCTTTCCAACCCTTCCCAGAGATATTCTACGTTTTTCTGATGACGCTGCCAGGAGTTTGCTAACCCCTCTTCTGCAAGCAAACGTAATGCTTCCCGCAATGCATAATATAAATTAATGGGTGCTGTATGGTGATAGGTACGTTCAGCGCCCCAATACTTACCCAGTAGCAACATATCCAAATACCAGTTTGCAACCTTTGTTTGACGCTGTTGCAATTTCTCAACGGCACGCGGACTCATTGTAAAAGGCGAAGCACCAGGCGGACAACCCAACCCTTTTTGGCTACAACTATAGGCTAAGTCAACTCCCCAAGTATCCAAAAACAAGGGGACACCACCCAAACTTGTGACTGAATCAACTAACAACAAAGTGCCAAATTCACGACACAAATCAGCGACACCTTCCAATGGTTGACGTGCGCCGGTCGAGGTTTCGGCATGAACTAGGGCTAAAATAGTTGGACGATGAGTTTTTAAGGCTGTTTGGAGTTCATCTAGATTGAAAACTTGTCCCCAAGGTTTGGTAATGGTTCGCACATCTGCGCCATAACGTCCAGCCATATCCACGAGGCGATTACCAAAGTAACCAGCTACACCAATTAAAACCACATCACCGGGTTCTACAGCATTGGCGATGGTTGCTTCCATTGCGGCTGTTCCTGTACCACTGACTGCAATGGTGAGTGGGTTTTCTGTTTGCCATACATAGCGTAGCAACGATTGAATTTCATCCATGAGTGCAAGAAAAGCTGGATCAAGATGCCCAACTGGTGAGGTATTCATCGCCTGAAGAACTGCGGGATGGGCATTGGAGGGCCCAGGCCCCAACAGCAAACGTGATGGAATTTCTAACGGTGTGAGTTGCAAGCGCCCAGAGTCGTTGATTGAAATTGTTTGCGTCATAATCTGTCTTCGCTTAGACGATACTTAACGGATCATAGAGCGATGGCTTCGCCAACGCCAGAGGCGAACGCATCACCCATGTTTTAGCGAATCTGTCATTTGCCGGAAGATGCCATTACAGCAAAGTATTACAGTGATTAAAACAAATGTGCGAGAGTATACTCATTCACTTAACCGAATACATAATTATGGTTTTTGCTGGCAAACGACCAAATAATTTAGGTATTAGCAACGATAAATTAGCACTCTGCCCTAATTCTCCTAACTGTGTTTCTAGTCAAAGTACAGATGCAGTTCACAAAATTGCACCACTGAGTTTTACATCTAGTCCAAAAGAAGCGATTAGTAATCTTAAAAAGATTATTGAGTCCTTACCAAGAACTAAAATAATTACCGAAAGCCAAGATTATTTATATGCAGAATTTAAAAGTGCTTTACTGGGATTTGTGGACGATGTAGAATTCTATCTAGACCGGAATACTAATGTGATCCAAGTGCGTTCAGCTTCACGCTTAGGTCAGAGTGATTTGGGTGTCAATCGTCAACGAATAGAAACGATTAGAGCCAAGTTAAAGTAAGTATTCTCGTATGGTTTTCAATTTCTTAGAGGGTTAAATGGAAGCGCTATCGCAAATTACGTTCCCTCTCACAGTTGAAAATTACAACTAATGCGACTACGTTCGAGCTTATTGAGAAGAAAATCTTTTTGTTGACATGATGCGCACGCCGTACGGATTGGGCGATATCGCTAAAAAATCAAGCCGAGTTCAGAAACCACTCAAAATAGCTAATCTCTGGGACTACACCCATTCTTACTGGTAAAACCGAAACTCCTAGTCCACGCGATACGTACAGGGCAATCGCACCATCTCGATACCAACCACTGACATAACGCCCGCTACCAGGCGGACGTAAAGGAGCAAAGCCAAATAATGATAATTGTCAGCCATGAGTATGTCCTGATAACATATATTGTGGTTTGTATTGTGTTATCTTTGCTAACTCATCACTTGAAAAGGAATCTCGATATGCTGGTGAGTGGGCAAGTAATAAATGGTTTTGTTGAGGACGAACACCTTGGAGTGACTTGATTAAATCGGGTTTGCTGACTAAATCATCTAATCCCGTGATTAATATAGAGCGATCGCCGTAGTTATGTAAAACGCTTTCATTAACTAATAAGCGGCAATTATAAGTGGCATAGATTTTTGTCAAACGTTTTAAATCAACACCTGCCCAGTATTCCCAATTACCCATAATTGCATACTTAGCTGTTTGCTTGTCAAGGAGCGACAAAAAGCGATCAAATCCATCAAGCTGTTCGACTTTATCAATCGAATCTCCAGTAAATAGTACAACATTTGGGTTAAGTTTATTAACTTGTTCGGCAATATGTTGTGCCCGATTATTAAATTGTTTGAGATGAAGGTCGCTGATTTGGACAATCTTGAAACTATTCTTGTTAGAAGCAAATTGTTGATTTAGCTGATGACGTGTGACGACGAACCGATTTGGCTCAATGATAAAAGCATACAGAATCAGTAAACAAAAGCTAACACTGATAGCAAGTAGAATAAATAGGTACTTTCTTCTCTTCTTTTTTGTTAGCATTAGTTAAAATTTTTCTGAAGTTATCTAAAAATAATACAGGATATACTTGCACATCCCCTAGTAGATTATATAAACTTCGGTGTAGGCGTAGCCCATCGTAGACATCGCTTTGAACATTAAAGCTAAATACTCTTTGACGTTATCTTGAGTAATTACAGGAGGTGGAGGAATTTTGAGGATTGGGGGAAAGGTTTCCCGGTTTTCTAGATCGACGGATGATCATTTGTATAGCTAAACCAGGAAACCACGAAGTTTTGGAAAAAATGTGAAAATAAGGGTTCGGGTTCTCCAAAGGATAGCAACTAGAGTACGATTTCTAATCTATACGGCTTGGTGCAAGATATTTGTGAAACTTAATTTATTTAAAAACTTTGACCCCCGACCCCGACTGATCATTGCTGTCGGACTTGCTGTATTAGTTTCAGTAATCCTTCCGCCTTGGCTGCACTTACCTACTCGCATTCTCTGCGCTTGGAACTCCGGTATTGACTTGTTCTTAGCGGTTACGTGGTGGAAAATGCTCAAGGCTACCCCAGAAAAAATTCGCCGTTATGCTGAAAATGAATATGAAGGACATTTAGCTATATTCATGCTGGTAATAGCAGCGGCTTGTGCTAGTGTTTTAGCGATCGGGTTTTTACTAAATGATAAAAAAGGATTATCAACAATTCTGCTTACCCTACATGTCATACTTTCAATTATGACCATTGTCGGTTCCTGGTTACTAGTGCATACGATGTTTGCAGTGCAATATGCACACAGCTATTACAAATATATTAATCATAATAATAGTGAAGAAATTATCGGAGGTTTAGATTTTCCTCATAACGACTATCCAGACTATTGGGAGTTTTTATATTATTCATTTGTGATTGGCATGACTAGTCAAGTTTCAGATGTGGAAACGAGATCACGCGATATGAGGCGCTTGACTCTATTACATAGCATATTATCCTTCTTTTTCAATACCACAATTTTAGCGATGAGCATCAATATTATTGCATCGCTAATTTAAAAATCGCTTAACTCAGCCAAAAGTATGATTATTTGCTTCTCTACTTACAGAAAGAGGAAATTCTATTGCAAGTTTTTTAACATGAACTTAACTTGAGATAATCGGAGTAAGTTTATGGCTGATCAAACAATAAATGAATTGCCTGGTGAAATTAGAGAACAGTTGCCCGAACACGCACAGCAGATTTTTCTAGCGGCATTTAATGCTGCTCAAAGTAATGGTTCAAATCAAGAGGGTGCGCGTGAGATTGCTTGGAATAGTGTAAAGAATGAATACGAACCAGGCAGCGATGGCAAATGGCAGAGAAAGCCTGAAGACACTGCTACACATAATAAATCTGTTGTCTCTGGTGGCAATTGAGTAAATTTAAGCTTGGCATAGGCATCTTTTGTTAGAGTTCAGGCAAAATTTAAAGGGAATTCCATGTTTACGAAGCGGGTATGGAATTCCCTTTTGCTTTTTCATAATTTTTGCAAGATGATAGACATTTTGAACAAACTATAATTATTTAAATATTGGCTAGAAAAATCTATCTACACAGGAAATGCTAATTGAACAAGACGAAATTGCTATTCGTCTAATGCAAGATGAAATATATGATTATCAGTTGATGGCAAAATGGTTAACTGATGCACAAGTTTTGGAATTTTATGAAGGAAGAGATAATCCTTTTGATTTAGAAAGAATTATAGAAACGTACAAACCGATGATTAGGGGAGATGACCCGGTTGTTCCGTGTCTGTTCTACTATCAAAATATCCCCATTGGTTATTTGCAGTATTGTGCACTCAATGACTTATCCCAAACCGATAGACAATTGTATCATCTCGATCAAACTGATTATGTCTACGGAATTGACTTGTTCATAGGCGAAACCGACTATTGGAACAAGGGAATTGGTACAAAAATATTGTCAGCAGTTATCAGTTATTTTTTTGAACAGCGACAAGCTCATAAAATTGTCATAGATCCTCATGTTAACAATCCTCGCGCTATCCGTTGCTATGAAAAATGTGGTTTTGTCAAAGTAAAACTATTGCCCGCCCATGAGCTACATGAAGGGGAATACTCAGATTGTTGGCTTATGGCAATAGACCAAAAGAATCCATTGCACTCCTAATTTATGCATCACGACTGGTAAGTTGGTATGAAAAGATGTTACAAAATTAACTCGCGTGTTCCCAGTCACTGAGTAACTCATGCTGTTGTACAGCTTTCTTGCATTGGCGGAATGGTACTTTAGGAGTACCAATATTTATGCCAGGAAAAGACTGTTTTTTTGTCTTGCTGGGTCTATTTTCTTGTGTCGTTGTCAACTGTCGGGTTTTCATTGGTAAATCAATTTCTGATTAAAATCTCAGCACCAATCTATAACACCAATTTTCAAACGGCAAATTTCACTTTAGATAGCTTATTTCGTACAAATATTCACAATTCGATCACTCCTAACCGGGGATTTCAATTAATTTCTTAAAAGTTTTACTCACACTTGTTTGGTCATTACTGCTAAATTCATCACACATTCAGGAAATTGGCGCTTTAATGCTGGAAAAACCGGACAAGGCGCTTGTTCTTGTAAATTGTCCGGTTTACTCCAACTAAAGGGGGCTTTCTGCGCTGCTGACATCCACACCAGACGCTTTGCTCGTGTCATCGCAACGTAGAGTAAACGGTACTCCTCAGATATTTTCAAGTGCTTTGCTTGTTCCCATGCTTGTGTAACATCTGGTATGGTAGATTCTCCGTGGAGAGCAGCACGAATTTGGGCGCGGGCTACTTCTGATAAGGTAAAATCCCCTAAGAACTGGCTTTGCGGAGGAACCCAAAATCTACCAGGAATCAAGTTTTCGTGGAGAAAGGGAAGAAACACATAGTCCCAATCTAGCCCTTTGGCTTTGTGCATGGTAATAATGGTCAGTTGACCGCGACGAGTGTAACGTTCTTCCGAATCTTCGGTTTCCACTGGTTCAAACCGTTCGGAACTGACGATTTCACTTAAAGCTGACAGCATTCCCCCCATCGAACTATTGCCTGCTATCTGCTGGTTGACCCGTTCTGCAAGTTTGTCAGCAGTTGCCAATTCTGCCTGGTCGTAATTTAAGGTCAAGGCGAGAAAGGAAATTAGCTGGTACAGGGGCAATTCCAAGCGGGCGCGAAGTAAGTTGCGACACAAGCGAGCAGCTTTTTGGACTGTTTCTGGCTGGGGTGCTGCTAGGGGGCCAGGATACAAAAATTCTTCTGGGAGACTAGCAAGGGCGTTGAGGTCTTGGGTAGGAATTAACTGGCGCTGTACTAATGCTTCTAATGCGGCTTTGAGGTAATCGGGGGAGTGGGGACGATCGCAAAATTGCAGTAATGCTAAAATTTCTTGGGGAACATGGGAACGGCGATCGCGTTCTCCCACATCGTAAAGTGTAATTTTATGCTCTTTGCACACAGGTGTTATAGCTTCTGCTAACCATCGTCCTTGGCGATTTTCTCGTACTAAAATCGCTGCACTATTTTGTGTTGGGTCTTCGCCAAATAACTCGATTACTCTTTGAGATAACAATTCAACGGTGTGATGAATGTCACGCGGGGTATAAAGTTCTAATCCCCGTCCTATTGGTTCTGGGTTGGCGTTCTTTTGTGGATCGCCTGTTTCAACAGGGCGAATTGTTTGCAAGCGAAATGGTACTTGTCGGTTGTCATGAGTCTGTTGTCCATTATTCGTTTTTGCTGACGACTGTTGATTAATCCATTTGAGGGCAAAGTTAGCGGCTTCAATGATAATTCTAGTACTGCGACCAGCTTGATCCATCGTTGCCAATCGTTTGATGCGATCGCACTCTTCGCAAAATTGCCGAAAATAAATCGGATCGGCTGGGGTAAAGGTAGAGTTAATCGCTTGGTTCGGGTCACCAACTCGTACCAAGTTGAGTGGGGAGTGGGGAGTGG
>NZ_CAXTNE010000064.1:19684-31182 GCF_964245445.1 uncultured Nostoc sp. | reverse complement strand
CCCCTGCCCCCTGCCCAAACGAAGTAAGGCATCTCACAAAATCGCATCGCTCCCCTTTGGATTGAGGCAGTGGCAACAAAGTTTCCGTCTTGAGTGAACGTTGTAATCCCACGAAATGAACCGAAGTTAGCAAAGAGTGTCGTCAGGTATGTGCCTGTCACAAATTGACGACAATCCTTTACGGATTCAGCTTTGGCTTTGGGCAGATTTACTAAGATCGGAATAGTAAGTGCTGACAATATACAAATCGTTAACGTGGTAAAAGCATTACGAGTTTTCATCCTAAACTATCCACTTATAAGTAACAAACACATGAAAAATTCGGTCTACTTAATTTAGATTCTTACTAAATTCTCAATAGCGCAATCGGAAAAAATCAGGTATTCGTAGACTGAATTAACTTAGTAAGTATGAAAAAATCGGCTAAAATCAGGTTTACAGGGTTGTGTTGCAAAAACTAGGGCTGGTCTGGTAGAAATGTAGTTATGCCAATAGTTTTGTATCAAATTTAGCCCATTAATGAACCAAAAAGAACCGATTTATTCGGCGTCATTTCCAATCTGAGATCATATTGCTATGTGTGCGGGGGAGCAATGCGATATCCACTTTCGTATCGGCTGGAAGAAATGATGGGAGAGCGGGGACTATTGATAGACCACACTCTTTTTGTATCGTCGGGTACAAGCTTATGCACCAGAAATTGAGAAGCGATGCAGACCATACTTGAATCAAAGCAATGATTCTTGGCGCGTAGATGAGACATACGTGAAGGTAAAGGGTGAATGAAAATATTTATATCGAGCTGTGGATTCATCTAGTAATACTATCGATTTTATGTTGAGTGCCAAGCGCGATACACAAGTCGCACAAAAATTTTTTCGTAAAGCCCCCTTTAGAATTTTGCTTCACTTCCACCGCCTCAGGATATCCAGCTATGTTTACGCAGAACACCACCAACACCGTCAGCGCAATAACATATACAAACCTTTGGTAGCTAACACTAACGCTAACACACTCAATAAACCAGCATTCACTAACCACAACTTACTCAGCAGATCTAATGGTAGTCTCCGCATCTGATGTGCTAAAAATACAAGCCCAACATGTAATAGTATAAAGACTCCATAAAAACTAACTAAAAATACAGTAGCCTCCACAGCAGATTTCTTCCAAGCCTCTACAATTAACGGTCCACCAACAGTACCCCAAAAAATGTATAGACCTGGGCTGCTAACGTTTATCAATACACCATGCCATAAGCTCCAGTTCAATCTCTTGTGCGAATCATCATTAAACAAAAGCACCAAGCCGGACTTTGTTTGGCTTAACAGCGTCCGAGCTAGGTAAAGTAAAAGAGCAGATCCTAATAAATTTATGAGACCTAGCAGAGTATTAGGTAAATGGTGCAGCAAAAGCGTCACTAGCAAGATGATAGGAGCATCACTGAGTAGGGGAGCTACGGCAACTCGCAAGCCAGATCGCCAGCCACGAGCCAGTGACTCAGTAAAAAGGTAAATCTGAAATCCACCCGGGGCAATTGCAGCAGAAAAGCCTAGGATAATTCCTTGCAAAATAAAGCTGAACATAGCTTATTCACGGTAGTATACAGGTCATCAAGAAGATTGGAAAAACTCAAGTACAGAGTACGACAGATCCAACGTGAGCATTTTGATTAAAGTTTAATTTTTTGTTAATAAAATTTTTATTTAGCTGTAATTCTATTTCTAAAACCACTGTTGTGTACCGATTTTAGTCATTGCATTGTAACTGCTAAGAGATATACTGATATATTAGTTAATTGCCTATAAACGTATGAAATTCTTGATTTGTCATGAATTATCCCTCTTCTGTCACTTTCTGGAAGGATGCTCGCTAGAAGCCTTATGAGGGCATCAATACAAGCTATACTATTAGAAAAAAATCGGTTTTGTATTTGTTATTAGAAAAGAATCGCGCGATGCCTGCGGCGGGCTACGCCTACGCTTTCTGGCGTTAAAAAGTTTTTGGCTGGTGGCGGCATAGTTGCTTTTCAATGCTTTTCCATTTTTATTATGCAACTTAAGTGCCGATTAGCTTACTTCCTGCCACAAACCTTTCCATAAGGAGCAGAAGTCATCAACATCGCAAAAAATCTGTGTCACATCCAACCGAGATACAATAGATTCAATCGCTGAGACACCCTTTTATCATGTAATTACAGTCTCAGCTTTTTTGTACCTTTTTCAACCCGTCGAACTCACGTACAGTTAGTGAACTCGAACATTGTCTAGTTTTTCATAAAGATAGTTGATTTTGAGGGTTGATTACCCGCTTAGCTCTTCACCTTCTCAAAATTAAGCATGATTAGTTATTACTTTTTTTATTACTACAAATGAATAAAAATGAAATTAGATACGCAATTGAAATCGTCTCAATGAATATCTGAGAGTAAAAGCTTTTTATAATTTTTAGTTATGGTTGGAACTGATGCTTTAATAAATCCCTTAATAATTATCAGTGCTGCAATTATTATTATTAGCACATCAATTCCCAAGAGCTTTGCAACACTATTTTGTAACTTGTAGCGTTTTAGGGCATCGCTATAAGGCATTGTTGTATGCACTATTAGAGTATACAGTGGAAACCATAACTTTGGCAAAAGCCGATTCAGTAAAATATTAGCTTCTTTTTGCGCGATAAATAGTGGTGATTTTGCCTTATCCCGAAGTTCGACAAAATTCTGCTTTGATAGTTGAGCCAGAATATCTGTATTGGGCTTGCGAAGCTTTTGATACTCCATAAATGCTAACTCCCAATTTTTTAAATATTTACCAATACAATCATTTAGTACTAAGCAATCCTCAAATGCTGCGTTCATACCTTGGCCATAGAATGGGTAAACAGCATGGCAGGCATCACCTAAAAGTACGATACGGTCATTGTAGTACCATCGGGAAGTATTTATCGTAGTAAATTCAGCAGTACGACTGCGTAGGAATTCATCAACAAGTGTAGGTATTAACGTTATGACATCGTCAAAGTTAGCTTTAAAAAAAGTAAGCACATCACTCTCAGTCTTTAGAGACGCAAAGCTAGGATCGCCCTCAAAAGGAAGAATTAGGGTGCATGTCAATGAACTATCAAGGTTTGGCCATGCTAAGAGCAAGCATTTTCCACGCGGCCAAATATGTAGTGCTTTGTTCTCCAACATTAATGAACTATTTGAGCTGCTAGGAATCGTCAACTCTTTATAACCACAGTCAAGAAACTCTTGATAATAATCGGCTCGCTCGCCGCGCTGCATCTGCTGTCGAATAGTAGAAAAGGCTCCATCAGCACCGATAATAAAATCTGAATTTACACAAAACATTTGATTGGTTTGTTGGTCTAGGATGTGAACTGTTCCACTATTTTTTTCTACCCTTACGCACCGCTTATTGAAGAACAGTTTCACATTAGAAAAAGTCTGTGCCAAGTTCATTAGTTCGATATTTAGGTCATGACGCTTAAACGAGTAAAGAATCTCGTCGTCATTTTTTCCATATAGTTGAAACATAAGCTCGCCATTAAAAGCATGAATCATTCGCCCCTTCACAGGGACACTTTTTTGTAAGATCGCATCGACTAAGCCCAATCCTACATTCTCTAAAGCATGTAAACCTCTTGTCGATAGGGTCATATTGATTGAACGACCTTGCTCAACGCGTTCGCTTCGCATATCTCCCCGATGTTCGTAAACTTCGATATTAAAACCACGTTTTCCTACCAACAATGGATTGATACAGGAATTTCGATGGAATTGTTATTTAACCTGAACGCTGGAGTCTATTTCCCCGATGAACCTGAGCGCACTCTTGTGGCTGTCGATATTTTTGAAACCCTAATGCTGGCTTGGGAATTGGGTTGTAAAGCAATCTACTACATTCGCACTATCCAAAAAGACAGTTTCAAAGAATCGAACGAGCAATGTGTTGCTTGTGCAAACTCAATACCAGTCAACAGTAAACAGTTACTTGTCCTGAGCGAAGTCGTACCCCTACGGGGAAGCAAGCTACGCAAAGCGTCTCGCAGAGAAGTATCAGTTATCAAGCATAGGCGATGGGCATTGCCCATTGCCCAATAAAGAAGTGAAAACTAATCAAAACAGAATTGAAATGTACCAACCAAGCCAATCATTAATGCCGATTAATCCCGTTTTCAATCCGAACGGGAGTGATAATACATCAAACCGTTTAATATGGTTTGGGGAAACTACAAATATAATCCAACTCAATGATGTTCGCTACTCGTGGGCTGTGTCTCTCTACCGTCAAATGCGAGAGAACTTTTGGGTTCCCGAAAAGATTGATATTACTCAGGACGTAACAGATTACGTCAATCTCACACCTGGAGAACGACGTGTATTTGATGGTATTCTCAGTTATCTGACTTTTCTTGATTCGGTGCAAACCTGTAATGTGCCTCATATTAAAAACAGCGTGACTGCACCAGAAATTGTATTGTGCATGACAGAGCAAATTTCCCAAGAAGCAATGCACAATCAGTCTTATCAATACATCATTGAAACGGTGATTCCGAGCGATCGCCGTACACACGTCTATGATTTTTAGCGTAGCGATCGCATTCTCAAACAACGATGTGAATTCATCGCCAGACTATACCAAAAGTATGTCGATAACCCGACACCAGAAAATTTGACCGTTGCAGGGATAGGCTTTCCGGTTTCTGGATCGATAGCCAATCCTTGCTCATTAATTTCATTGGTAAAATGTTTCGCACAAATTAAGCCTGCTCCCCGATCTAAGTAGATGATAAAGTAACCTGCCGGATCGAGTTCTAAAAATCGCTTGGATAGTTTGTAGTCAATTGCTGATCTAGAAATATCCGTCCGGGGATAAGACCAATTTAAGATAGTTACAGGAGCCGTCAACATCCTTTTTACAGGTTTTTCCGTCAAAGATTGTGCGACTTTAAACTCACGTACCGTCATTGGCGCAGTCCTAACCACATCACCATAAATAATTGGTGGACGAACATAACGGCTACCGTAGCTTTGCACCCAACCATTTTCAGTGAAAGCGAAGCCTGATAACTGCTGTCCAAAAAATTCCACCATATCGGTGCGTTCAAATTCACCATGAACTAAAACATCTAATCCTAATTCCTCTTGTAGTTTAATGCTATCGGCAATTTGAACATCAATTGCAGCTTCATATTCTGACTGACTCAATTCACCCCGTTTGTAACGCATTCGGAGTTGGCGAACTTCAGAGGTTTGGGGAAAGGAACCAATTGTGGTTGTCGGGAACAGCGGAAGCGAAATTTGAGAATCAAGCCGCAATCCATAGGATAAGGAGCGCTGAATATCATCAGTCTTCAGAGTTTTCAGTCTTTCTTGAACTGACTGATTTGCTGGATTAAACTCCTCGAACTTACTTTTTCAGTAGTAAAAGTAGTTTGATACACCTTCTCCGATTCGGTTTTGGCTAAGTAAATTACCACTTGGTGCATTCGTTTATTGGGAAAACGGCGATACACTCTCAAACGATAATCAGCCATCCGAAAAGGCATATCTTCATCGGGTTTGGGACCATGCACTGATAAATCGTCATTTAATCAAACCTTGGCTTGACCTCTTACTGGAGAGTAGCGTTATTACTCAAGTCAAAGGGCTTTCTCGCGATCAGCAATATCAAAAATTGCTAGAGCAAACAGACCCTAACTTTGATTTTGAGCGTGTGGTTTTGCAAGAGATTTATTAACGGGGCTACAAATTACCCGATGCTGCACAGCAATTTATTCCAGAAGCGAACTGTAAGCCAGATTTTGTTTATGAGGAGAAGGCGATCGCTGTTTTTTGTGACGGTTCAGTTCATGATAGCCCCGATAAGCGCAAGCAAGACAAGATCGAAAGGGATAATCTTAGGTATAACAGTGGTTACACTGTGGTAAATCTAAACCATGATGAAAATTGGCTAACAAAGTTAAATATTTTAGCGAGTTTGTAATCCAATAATTCGTATTTATTCTTCTTACCCTTTATATTTTGTCAATTAATCGGCAAGCCGGAACCGCGTAAACCACGAGCATTAAACACTATTTGGAATCTGGATGAAGTTGAGACTGGATTAGCAGATTATCAAATTGCTGCGAGAAAGATTTGCAACATTTATGCTAGTGCATATCCAGAGGCAGGACTACAATTACCTTCCTTAGAAAAGGTTGAAAGTTTTGTTGAAGAGTTATTTGATATTCACCCTGCACTGAGTGGTGTATGCTTTTGGCGCATTCTAGTAACCGCACTTGTTACTTATTTTGATGACCATTTAGAAGGAGAAATTAGAACAGCAGAAACAATATACGGTGATGTGATGGATCGCCTCCGGGAGGAATAGTTTATGAGTGCAGATGCACGACGACTTATAGAATCCCTTCGTTCAGGAATTCCACCTGAAGGTCAACAGTACGTGGACGGCAGTTTTTATTTTCAGGCGGAAGCAAGGTCAATAATAATTCCCACTGTTCTAATGTTAAGTCGCTTGGGTAAGATTTAGTCATAGCTCGTTTAACGCTGTCGCATTTGTTTCTACTGTTTCTACTGACAAAGTATCGTTACGCGAACCTTTTTTTACTTTCAAAACATCTTCTAATGAGGAAACATATCTTCTTTGCATTGATGATTCAATATAAGTAAAATCCTCCTTGCTGCTCGATGGTGATGTCGTTGGGATATAGAGGCTAGTTAAAACTTGAACACCCCATTTACAACCAATTACCTACTAAGACAAATGGTGCCCAGTAGTAAGGATGGCGATATTTTGGCGATCGCAACAAAGACAGTTGAGCTTGGCGAAGTGCCTCAGCTTTGGTTACTCCAGGTTTGTTTAATTCTGAATACAACTTGTTCATGAGTTCGGCTGTAGATTCATCTTGTACTGACCAAAGCGTTGCTAATGTACTACGTGCCCCGGAACGTACCGCTACCCCTGCAAGTCCTAGAACCGCACGCTGATCGCCGACTGCGGTTTGACAAGCACTCAAAATCAACAATTCCAAAGGACTGCGACCAGGGCGATCGCCTGTTTGCAATAATTGGTCTAATTCTTTAACATTGATTCGACCATCCCAAGTCAGTAAAAAGGTGTTTTCAGCCTGAGAAGAAAACTGACCGTGAGTTGCTAAGTGAACGATGGAAAAAGGTACATTGTTGATTTGATTTTTGAGCCGCCTGCGGGTAAAGTCTTGATTTAAGAGAACTTCTGTGGGAACTACCTCAGCAATTTCTTGAACTTCCTGTTTCACCGCTGGTAGTGGGGAAAATCCAAGTCTTGCCTCAGCCAAACCTCCAGCTAAAGTTTGCAATTTATTTGGCGAAAGCGATCGCGAATACAACAGCTGCAAACCTGGACTCAAAGCTAGGTTATATTTTTCAATCAGATACTGCTGCTGCTTTTGGTCATAAAGTGCTGACATCGGCACTCCGCGCAGCACTCCATCTAGTACAAATACCAAAGTTTTAATCTTATCTTTTTGCAGTTCTGCCTCAACTGGACGAATTAACCAATCATAAAGAGTTTGTCGTGCCCCAATTCCAGTAGAGTCAGAGACATAACGATTTAAGCCCAAGAACAGCTCGTCAAAGACGCGATCAACTTCCCTAGGCTGAGAAGCTATTAGAGGGGTTGCGTAGTATTTTAAGGGTTTCTGAGGTCGAGACAAAATCAGAGCGAGTCGATCTGGCAAAATAATCGAATAGATAACCGCAGCAGTGGGATCTAATTGGTCGATTGGTTGGGGTTGGCTGGTTACACAAGCTTCCCGAAAGAAATTAGTCAGTTCTGCTAGTTGGAGTGCTTCTATGACATCACGGGCTTGCTTAAGATTCTCCTGACTAATCTCTGTTGGTGTCTGTTGAGAACCAGGTTGTAAAAGCAAATTGACTAACTCTCGGTAAACTGGTTCTACAGTGTCACGAAAAGTAAATTGAATTTCTGGGTTAATCCCTACCAAGTCTTGACGTAAGGACTGAAGAGTTTCATAGGCTAAGGTGTAGGCTTGCAGTGCGCTTTTTTGCTCTCGCTGAGTTTGGTAAATTCGTCCTAGTTGCCATTGCCACAGATATGTAAAACTAGAATCATTAAAAGCAGATTTCTGCTGCAAAGCTTGTTGAGTTAATTGTCGTGCCTCTGCCAATTTTCCCGTTTGCTGGTAAACTCCTCCTAGATAACCACGAGCATCAGCTTCGGCTTGCCTATCTTTTAATTGTTGAGCTTGGTTGAGGGCTGTTTGTAAAATTTGGCTAATTTCCAGCCACGCAGGAGTTTTTGAGGATTCAAGAGTCTTAGCACCAGCGCTTGTAGATTTATTCTTGATGACGTTACATAGTTGCAGAATCGGGGATACAGCATTTAATGTTTCACTTAGTTGCGATCGCAGACACATCAAACTCTGAGCAAATTTGATACGAGCATAGACGGTTGGATGGCTAGCAGGTAAGTTATTGAGGTTGAATGTAATCTCAGACAATAGGGTTGGGACTTCAGACCATTGTTGAGTTTGTACCAAGAGGCTAAATCGATTTAATTGTGCTTGGCTTTTGATGTCTGCTGAAATAGATGATTCCGCTTGGCGATAGCAACTAGCCGCCTGTTGATAAAATTGCATAGCATTGTCTGTACTAGCTCCTGGAATGCATTCTATAGACTGTGTAGACGGCTGTTTGCTGTTTTTTTGCAACTGCATCTTTTTGTTACCAAAGGCTCGCGCTGTGTTGCCTAAACTCAGGTAAGTAGCAGCCAAATTTGCGGAGTCACCTGATTGTTGAGCTAATTGTCCAGCTGTTAATAAAACCGTTTGCGATTGTTCGAGTTGACTAATAACTCGTAAAACATTACCGAGACTGCGTAAAGCCAAGATATTTAAAGAAGGATTTCCTTTGTTGATACGTTCTTTCAAAGCTGGCAATTCTTCCTTGGCGATCTGGCAGTTTTGATAATCCAGCTCTAAAACTTTTAATAAAGTCTTGCAAGCCCTTGGGTAAAGACCTAAATCTTGCATCGCTTGGGCTTGGTTAATCTGGTTTTGAATTACGCCGTTTTGATTGCCGAGAGTTTGATAGATTTGGGCTGCTTGTTGCCAAGTTGCAAGAGCTGCTTCTGATTCTCCCACTGCTAGTTGCAGCTGTCCTTGAATGTCTAAAGTAGAACTGAGGATTTGCGATTGCTCTGGTGTCTTTGCTTGTGTTTGGAGAATATTTAAGCTAGCGGCGATCGCTCCTTTGGCTTGCTCCCACCTGCCGAGTTGTTGGGCAGTCAAAGAAAGATTGCTCAACGCCATTGCTTGGTTGAGTTTATCTTCTCGCGTTGCAAAAGCCGCAGCAGCTCGTTCCCAAACGCTCAAGGCTGACTCAAATTGCCTATTTTCGTAAAGCGATTTGCCTTGTTTGACCAAATCGAGAGCCTGCTGAGATTGAGCGATCGCAGTTGATGCCCAAACATGATTATTTAGCAGCACTCCACCCAAAGACAAGAAAAATAACAAAGCTACCAGAATTAGGAACTGAGGACTGGGTACTGGGGACTGGGTACTGGGGATTGGAAAATTACTTTTTATTGTTCTACGGTTACTTGGTGAGAAAAATGCTCTGAGCGTAGGCGTAGCCCGTCGTAGACATCGCCATACGTGCTGTTTCTTACCCATACTTTATTGCTCTTGTCAAGCTATGCTTTCGTTAAACCTTTACATCCTTCTGCGTTTAAAAGTTATTCTCCTTATTTTCCTCACCATCCAGGACAACTACCCAAATTTTTAGGTAAGCGATTATTTCCAATAACGGTAGGATTGTAGGCGGTAAGAACGATTTCTCCTTTATCGTTGAACACCCATCCTTGAGCTGGCACAACTTGGCTGGAAATTTGGGATTTGAAATTATCCCCAGAAGAAGTTTGCTGTACTGGTTTGGTATTCCTATCGCTTGCGACTGGTTCAACTAAACCAACCTGAGTAGCGCCCCGACTCAAGTCTTCATTGGGACTAGGAGGTAAACCACCACGTCCGGTAATAGTGAATTCACTACCAACACCTCTGCTACAGGGATTTTGAGCAATTTGGTCATTGGGATCGACAACATTTGCAGGTAATTCTACTAAATTCTGGCTGGGATCGATCGGTTCATTGATGTTCACCACTCCCGGATTGCCACCAAATTCTGAACTAGCGGTGATGTCATTGAACAAATCTCTAGGGCGATCGCTCAATTCAATACCAAAGATACCAGTAGCTGTGATATCAACACGACCGCCATTACCATAAGTTGCATTGGCGGTTATATCACTACCCTTTGGTTTTGAGGGTGATGCAACCAGAAATTGAGTATTAATAAAAATGTCCCCGCCAGTGCCAGTTGCTCCTGGTTGGCTTTGGGTGCCTGCGTTGGTAGTAATTTTACTGTCGCGTTGCAGCTGCAATAAATCTGCTATTTGCAAGGTGATACTACCGCCTGTTTCTTTAGCGGTTTCGGCTGAGATAGTTCCCCCGTCTAACGTCAAAGAGTTGGCTTGCACAGATATATCGCCTCCGGTTCCGGTTCCCTTACTATTCACAGAAAGTTCGGCACCATTTTGAATCAGCACATTTTTGGGGGAGCCAAGCACGAAGATATTACCGCCAGCACTGTTAGAAGTGTTTTCAGTCTGAGCTAAAACTGCGGTTCCTAAGTCAGAGAGAGTAAGGCTATTTGCCGCATTCAGTTTGATATCACCTGCTTTTTTGGAACTAGCTGAAGTGTTAGTGCGGATTTGTCCATTACTGGAGAGGTCAATAGTGTTAGCCGTGACATCGATATTACCAGCATCCCCATTACCGTTAGTATTAGCACTGAGAAAAGCGCTATTGGTTATTCTAAAGCTAGGAGTAGAGATTTGAATTCCTTGTGAGTTACCTTTTGCTCCAGATCCCACTTCACTAGTTGCAGCAGAGCTGCGTAAGCCATTTCGAGATTTTCCATCAAAGAATACACCGTTATTAGTGGTTATTTGAATCGGGCCTGAGTTTCCCTTACCTAACGTCGTAGTATTCAGTTGAGCGCCAGTACTCACCTCAAGGTTAGCTGCATTAATACCAATACCTCCTGCTTTCCCCTCAGCTCCAGCAGCTACTTGACTGTTTGCCAAACTGCCGATTCCTTTGCTTGATTCTCCATCAAAAACTACTTTCCCACGAGCATTGATTTGAATCCTACCAGCGTCGCCTATTCCTTGTGTACTGGCATCTAGAAGCCCACCATTGGTAATTGCAACGTTGCCTGCATCAATTACAATTCCTCCGGAGTTGCCTGTCACTCCTGGTTGGACTTGGCTGAATGCAGAACTCAAAAAACCTTTGCTAGATTCCCCATCAAAGATAACGTTTTCACGAGCAGTAATTTTGATGGGGCCTGCATTTCCTGTCCCAAGGGTATTGGCTGTTAGTTGAGCGCCGTTGAGTATTTCAACATCACCCGCATTAATCTCAATCCCGCC
>NZ_CAXTNE010000064.1:0-19584 GCF_964245445.1 uncultured Nostoc sp. | reverse complement strand
TCAACACTACCCGCATTAATTTCAATACCGCCAGAATTGCCTTCGGCATCTTTTCCAATTTGGCTCGATAGTGCGCTAAGTTGCCCGATGACAGATTGGCCATCAATAATCGCCCGTTCGCTAGCTGTCACTCTAATCGTGCCTGAATTTCCTTTACCTAGAGTACTGCCATTCAGTTGACCGCCATCACTCACTTCAAAAGAACCAGCTTTGATATTGATGTCACCAGAGTTACCTTGCCCTCCAGTTTCTACTTGGTTGAATGCTCCACTAATATTGTTATTGAAAGATACACCACTAAAAACTACGCGATCGCTGGCATTAATTTCGATATTTCCTGCCTGAGTTCCTGGTGAACCCAAACCTTTTCCTATTCCGGCTAATAACCGACCTCCTCCTTGAATATTGACGTTACGACCGTTAATTGCAATACTACCGCTACCCCCAGCCGCAACATTCACCACTGCTTCTTTAGAGAGGGACACATCAGCTCGTTCAACATTATTAGGAAAACTTAGAGAAGCAACTGTTGGTATTCCTTGGGATTCTTGGATATTAAAACCAACTGTTCCCGCACCAGTCAATCCTCCTAACTCAATGCGACCTCCAGGTGTCTGCAAACTGCCACCATCAAGCACTACATTTCCACCTATCAGTGCCAAGGTGTTTCCTGGTTGCAATCCCAGAACAGCAGATGATTGATTGACAATACTCTGTGGGTTTTGCCGCAATTGCAAGGCCACAGGAATATTGACTGTTAAAAGTGGTGGTGCTTGGGGGTTTGTGGCACTAAACTTCAACCCATTATCAAACACTAAACTATCTGCACTAGAAGCTACAAATGAACCTCCTAAATCCAAACGGGCATTTGGGCCAAAGACAATTCCATTAGGATTAATCAAAAATAGATTGGCTTTGCCTAAAACTCCCAGAGTTCCCAGAATGTTCGAGGCATTATTCCCTGTCACCCGCGTCAAAATATTGCTAATTCCACCCGGATTGGTAAAATAGGCTTTTGCTCCGTTATTAATGTTAAATTCCTGGAAGCTGTGAAATAAATTGCTGCCTTGAATTGCTCCCCCGTTAATTCTGTCGATAGGACTGCCGTTAAGATTATCTGGTACTACAACTGAATTTTGATTGCCTAGAGTTGCATCAGGTGTAATTTGGGCTTTTACTGGACAAGCAGCAAAACTAAATAACAAAACCAACCCAAGATTTATCTCTATTAGAGATATATGAGATAAAAGCGATCGCTTGAGGTGTTGCATTTTTGATTTAGACCTTTACTAATCAGATTCTGGGTAAAAAAATTTTTAGAAAGGACTTCCGACTATTGAGAAATAAAAACCGTCTTCTTGTAAAGTCCTGCCTCTGTCTTGAATATCTGTTAATGGCAGACCATAATCAAGACGAACATTCAGGCGATCGCTCATTTGCCACTGCAAACCCAATCCCAACCCCAGCAAAGTATTAGGATTGGGGTCTAGATTGCCGGAACTATTCCAACCCACACCAAAATCAATAAACGGCACTACTTGTAAAACTCCTTTGACCTTTTCTACCCGCAGTATTGGCAATTGCACTTCTGCTGATGCAAAAAAGCCGTTATCTGTCAAGAGAATATCTTGTCGATAACCCCGGACACTATTCAATCCACCCAACGCAAATTGTTCTAAAGGCACAAGGGCACGAGTTGACAATTGTAGGTCAGAACGTAACACCAGTAAAGTCTGCGGTGCTAAAACTCGCACATATTGTCCTTGCCCCCGCCACGAAAAAAACCGAGTATCAGGAGGTTCATCGTTAACTGTAGCATTGAAGACATCTAAACCTAAGTTGAATTGAGAGCGCAGGGCTAAGGCTTGTTGAGAATTTCGCTGCTGATATTCTTGGAAGAATTGTAAAACTGAAATGCGAGTCTCTCCCTTTTCATTAGCACCTGCTGAAAGGGGAAAACCACTACCTAACAATTCAGATTTGCTCTCCTGTCGTAATGCAGATAGACCCACAGCAAATTCTCTGTTAGGAGATAGGATTAAAGGTTGGCGAAAGCCTAACTCGAAGTAATTGGAATTACCAATAATATCTATACGGTCAAAGGGTGGTTCAACAATTTCGGTTTTTGTCAATCCTGCTCTGAAAGTAAGTGTACCATTACGAGGATTAACAGGTATGTTGTAGCGCAAGTCAAAGGCGTTGCTACCATCAGTATTGATATATTCCAGATTCAAGGCATCGCCAAAACCGAGTAAATTTCCTTGGTTAATGCGGACACCTCGGCGTAAGCTACCAACGCTAGGCGCACGACCATTGTCTAGAAAAAATTCTGTATTAAACGAGTCTGCTTCTACTACCTTGACTGTCAGTATACTTAATTCGGGACGCGACCCAGCAGACAATTGAGCTGATATGTTCTGAATCAGGGGATCGAGTTGTAATAGTTGCAAAGCTGATAGCAAACGCTTTTGATTTAAGGGCCTAGCAGTGGCTAGGGCTAATCTGCTGCGGACGTAGTTTGAGTTTAACCGTCGCGTACCCGTCACCGCAATTTCTTCTAGCCCTCCTTCAATAATCTGGATTTTGACGATAGATCCCTGTTGAGACAAGGTTTGACCAGCTGGGATCACAGCGCCGCAATTGATATACCCCGCATCGGTGTAGAGTTTAGTTATAGCAGCCTCAACTTGAAGTAATTGTGCAAAAGTTAGCGATCGCTTAGTAAATTGGGCAGTAATTTCTATTAACTTTTCGTCGCTAAATGCTGTATTCCCATCAAACTCGAATTTGCTAACAATGATAGTTTGGGGAAGGTCTAAACGTTCTTCAGAAGGGGGAGTTTGAAGAGGAAGTTCAAAGGTAGGTTTTGGTAGTGGTGTAGGGATTGGTTGTTTTGGCGGTTCCGAGTCGAGAACCTGAGCCAATTTTGGTACTGATGTCAATTGATTTGACTTTAATAAACCTGTTGTTAGTGATTGGAAATGAGGGACTTGAGACTTATTCCTTAATAAGTTAGTTTTTGACATACCTGTATTTTCAATTCTGTCAACCGACTGTTTTTGGCTCTTTAAGTTGAAATTTAAACGCGAACCTTTAGCACCTTGGGAGTTATCAGGCAAGATATTAGCCAAAGCGCTACTTTTGTAGAAGGTAACGAATACCGTCAGTGTTGCCAAAAATCTTAAAGTTAGTGTTAAACATCTCAAAGATAAATAGCATACTTTTGCCATTCTTAATAATAGACCTCTTGCAAAAGTCAGTTTTTACATCTCACTTAACTACTTATCACGCTTTTGTTTACCATTTATGTAAGAAATCTAATGTAATAGTTATGTATTGAAAATCTTATTGTAATATCATAAATTTTATTGTTTATTACAATAATTCGTAATTACAATTAATGTAAAATTTTACCCATTCTTTAATTAAGTAAATCGATGAGAAAAATTCAATATATATGAAGAAATATAAATTATTCATAGGCTGCGTTATGCCGTAGGCTAACGCACCGTGAATTGCTGACGGTGAGTTGCGCTGCGCGACAATGCACCCTACATTTAAATTTATTAATATACCTTAAAATATTAACGCTGACTTACTTACGAATTACGTTACAAAACTCTGCGAAAATACATACGATATAAATTACATCTAGGTACAACTTTATTATCCTGTTGCTGTACTAATCCCATACTGTGCAACTTATAAATCTGCATTGAATTCAATTCTACAGGCTCAGATAATGTGACCACCTTTGTTAACGCTTCCTTTAAACTTTTATTTTCTTCTAAGTACATTGTCTCTAAGTAGCGCCGCAAATGGTTACTATAAATTCCTGCTTCTGTCGAAGCATCTTTTAATAGCTGTTTTAGAGTTGCCTTTCTAGTAGAAACTTCGTATATTGCTAACCGCACTAGATAAGGATGTCCTCCCACTATGTTCATTAATTCCTCTACTTGAATATCATCCCAATTCAGTCCATGAAGACGAGCTAGATATATCACTTGCTTGTGGTCAAATTCTAGTAACACCACTGGCAGACCTGCATTAAAGGGAGATTGATTCATGTCTAAAGGAATATAAACTTCGGTAGAATGTGCCATCACTAGCCTGAGTTGTTTCCATTGCTCAAAAATTTTTCCCTTTTCATGCCAGCTTCGCAGCATTCCTAAAAAGTCTTCAATCACTTGGTTATAGGGGAAAATTTTATCTACTTCATCTAACCCTAAAACTAAAGGACAATCTATTTGTGGTAATAAATATTCTTCAAAGTACACTGTGCAGTTATCATTGCTACCTAAAATTTCTGTATCCCAATAATCTTTTAATCTATTTTCTAACTTTAATTTGCGACCAACCATCAAACATAACCAGCGCACGAACTTATCCAAGTTTGTTAAAATTGCACGCTCTACACCACTTAAATCCAAATATACCGTTTGATAATTCTGGGATTTAGCATGAGCCAAAACTCTGGTCATCAATGAAGTTTTGCCCATTAACTTTGGTGCTTTAATCCGAATTAGGGAAGCGGGTTTAACAATTGTCTCGTAACAAATAGACTCTATGCCATCTCGCTCTACATAAAAAGGAGAATCTAGAGGAACCGAACCCTCTGGAAATGGTAGTTCTGCCAATGAGGATTCTAGCTGAACATTGAGATCAATTGATGGATATAGTTGCCTTTTCCAGGCTCTCTCCAGCGCACCTTTAAAATTGCTCTTTGTTACCTCTTCTCCTAGTGCCTCTGAAAGCTTTTGCCATAGTTGAGGGCCAACATCTCCTCTCAGGTAGTTTACAGACAGATGATACTGCTCTGCCATCTTTTCATAGGTCAGACCTTCCCACGAGCCTAAAAGCACGTCTATTTCAATATCTTTAGGGTGTTCTCCAAAATTTTTGAAGACAATTTGCTCGGCAACTTGTTTAGCTTTTTTCCAGGTAAAGGCTGATGTTGAATTCATGGGTGCTAAGGTAACAAAAATAACTTTAAATCACACTTGTACAATAAAATCTGATGTAATTTTATTACACAGTATTAATCCATAAGCCTTGATTTAGCGATAAAAGCCTATAAATCGATGTTTTGAGGTTGTCTGAAATTGTACGGTGAAGTGCAATATCTGAGCCTCTCAGAGGCGCGTTTTACGCTCCCGCAAAATATGAAACAAGCACATTTTTATGAGATTTCTCAAAGCCTTACTGTATAAGGTTATAAAATGTGCTTATTAGGGGGTTACATGGTTAAACCTCACTCGGTCACGTTATACCTTTAGCCTATAAAACTTATGCAGCTTTGTCGCCAACCCAAAGTTGAGTATTTGTAGGGACGAAATGACAGTCACGACCTATCTGTGCAACCAAGCCTCAACCGAACTTAAGTTCAGTCAACAAGAAGGGTGTAGGGTGGTGCGACTCGTTTGCGGTGAATTCAGTAGTAACGGCCTGCGTGGAATTGACGGTTTGCATAGCTTTAATCTCCAAGAACAATGATCTGCATCATTCGCGTTGCTCTGAGCAACAATTTCAAACAAATGCTTGATAAGTAAGTTGTCCCCTTAAACGAAGCGATCGCTCTCAACGAAAAAATGTTACAGCACAAAAAGGTGTTCTTAATCAGGCTGAAATTGAGGCGGGGAGGCTAGTGCGTATATTTTATCAACCCGGTAACATCAATCCGTTAATATCTGTTCTCTTGTTTCTGTTACCCACGGAGTCAGACTCAGAATCACACCCACTAGCGGGATAAATCCAATCACAAACAAGAGTTCAATCGTAGTTTGCAAGGCATTCGCTCTTTGAGAGGCGATGTAACCGACTAGAAAAGGCCCGATTGCTGTGATCACACGTCCGATGTTATAGCAGAATCCAGCACCCGTTGCCCGTAAGCGAGTTGGAAACAGTTCGGGTAGATAGTATGTAAAGCTGCTCAATACTCCAAAAACCACCAGACCAATCATAAAATATAGCCCCGACCATAACGGCATATCGGCGGGTACTTTCGAGCCGAAGGTGGAGAGCATAGCGATCGCAGATAGCAAAAAGTAGATCGCAAACATCCACTTGCGTCCTAGAAACTTAGCAACTGGAACAGTTAACAGCGTCCCAATTAAACCACCTGCCGTAAAGCTATAGCTTGTGGCAGTTTTCCACTGTTCAATTAGCAGTTGTGTAGCTTTTCCATCCGCTATATTCTGCGCTTTAGCAGCCACTTGCGCCAGTCCTGCGGCAATCACGGGAATAAAAGCGTTGCAATTCCACCAAGTCAGCAGCGCAACCACGGCCATCGCTAATCCGCCCAGGGTGGTACGACGATATTGTGGTGTAAACAGTTCGCTGATGTGAGCAGTAGACTGCTTTTCAACGCGTTGCCAGCGCTCTGGTTCTTTGATCAATAATCGGATGCCAATTGCGATCGCCGCTGGAATCAAACTTGTAAAAAACACATACCGCCAGGAAACCTCCGGACTACCCGGTAAAATAACTCGTGTAATTTGATCGTTAGCAAAGGCGGCTAGAAACAGTCCTATTGGCGCTGCGGTGTAAAGCAATGCTCCTGCTTCGACGCGCCATCGCTCTGGAACCACTTCTGCCACCATCGCTGCTCCGGCTGCCCATTCTCCGCCAATGCCCAAACTAGCAATAATTCGACAGCCCGTAAACACCCAAATATTTGGGGCAAAAGCGCAGGCGAAAGTTCCTAAAGAGTAAAGTAGAATTGTTAGCAGCAGCGTTTTGGTGCGTCCAATGCGATCGCCCACTATACCAAATAAAACACCGCCAACTGCCCATCCCAATAACAGCACTGAAGTTAATAATCCTGTCCAGTAGAGTGTTGGGGCTTTGGCTTCGGGGGAGCCAATGGTTAAACCTAATAAAGTGGGAATGCAGTTCGATGCCACGAAGTTAAAGAGTAACCCATCAAAAGCATCGAAGCCCCAACCTAACCAGGCAGCAAATAAGACTGTCCACTGATAGCGAGTAAGATTTATCATAATGGGTGTTGACCACTTTTTCTTTTTCAGGGTTTTTGCTTTCCGTTGATAGTATTATTTTTTAGCCCCGTAAGTCTGTTAGTGTTATCTTCCGTTTGCTCGCATTTAGTCTAGTCACCAGCCAGTAAATCTGCTTCGCGTAGGTGTACGCCACGCAAATAGACAATATTTTCCGGTTTGTTCGCTGGAAAGTCGTAGCTTTTCAGGCGTAATTTATTCTCCACAAGCGAGCGGATCAGCGTCTGAGTCGGTACGTAGTGCATTGCTCCAAGCTCTGCACGCAGGTTGGGCATACCGGGTGGCACGAGCGATAAGAGTCGCCCGCCAATGCGATCGCTTCGCTCAAACACGCCAATCTTCAATTTGTCATCGGCACGTTTCTCTGCCCAGGTTTTGAGAATTTTGGATGTACTTGGATTGCAGCACATCAACCGCCAAGCGCTGTAAACTCCAGAAACACCGCCACCAATAATTGCAACATCTAGCATTAAATCTTTTAAGTATATTTACATGCTTTGCATTTCTTTATCTATTTCTGCAAAAGCTTTAAGAGATTTTCTGGGCTGTCCATTTTGTCCATTACTACCTCAATAAAGGTAAGTTTGTCCCGATTTTGTTCAGCTTGTTGCAGTGCTGAGTCTAATTCTGCCTCAGTGCTTACTTTTGCGCTCCAGCCATTGTTACTAAAAATTTCATGGAGCTTGTGATAATTCCACCGCTGGATGTCGTTATAGGGCATCCGCTCACCGTGGATATCACGCTCGATCGTGTAGCCATCGTTGTTGAAAAGAATAATAATTGGCTTGAGGTTGTAGCGTAACATTGTTGACAGTTCTTGTGCTGTCATTTGAAATGCTCCGTCACCAACCAATAGGATAGCTCGCCGTTGGGGAGCAGCAATCGCACAACCAAATAATGACCCTACTGAGTAGCCAATCGAACCCCAAAGCACTTGTCCAACAAAGGTAGTTCCCTTTGGTAAAGGAATTACCGCGCTTCCGAACAAACAAGTCCCAGTCTCCGCAACAACAATATCATTTTCTTTGAGGAATTGCGCCAGTCTGTACCAAAAACGCTGCTGCGTAATCACTCCTGTTGAGTTAGGTTGAAAGTCAGTCGTGAAACCTATATCTAAATTTTCCTGCTTGGGTTTTAAGTCTAGCGTTGCGGCATCTCGATGCTGGAGATGTTTACTTAAAGCAGTTAGAAAATCCTGCATTGCCACATTGTTGTACAGCTCGCCCTTAATCTTGAGAGACTCCCCATGCACTTCAATGGTTCGGTTGGGATCGAGTTTGGCAGAAAACTTTCCTGTGTTGAAATCAGTCATCAAAACACCGATGCTCAATACACAATCTGCTTGTTCGATGCGCCTTTGTACATAGTCCTCACTGGCAGCACCGTTATATATCCCGATAAATTGCGGGTGCGTTTCCTCAATCAACCCTTTCCCCATCGTCATGGTGGCATAAGGGTATCCAGTAGCTGAAAGAAGCGATCGCAATTCTGACTGTAGGCGATAACGGTCTACACCCATGTCAGCAATAATCACTGGTTTCAATGCTTTATCCAGCAGACTCACACTTGCATCTACCGCCGCAGTTAAAATATTAGGATCGCTCCGGAACACAGGTGTTATCAATGAATCGGACGGTGCAGCCACTTCTGTTGCAGCAACATCCATCGGTAGAGATATGTAAACAGGTAATTTCTTGAGAAGACAGACACCCAAAACTCTGTCGATTTCTGCTGTTGCATTCTCCGGTGTCAAATATGCTTGCTGCGCCGTTACATTCTCATACATCCGAGCAAACAAGGAGAAATCGCCAGTACCTAACGTATGATGGACAAGCGCTCCAGATGATTGAATATTGGTGGCAGGAGCTCCAGTAATTGTCACAACTGGGACATGTTCAGCATAAGCGCCAGCAATCCCATTAATGGCACTGAGTTCACCAACACCAAAAGTAGTGACTAATGCTGCAATGCCATTGATCCGACCATAGCCATCGGCAGCGTAGGCTGCATTGAGTTCATTGCAAGTTGTCACCAACTCAACGCCTTCTTGATTAACAATATGATCGAGAAATTCCATATTATAATCACCAGCGACACCAAAGATATGCTTGACGCCAATTTGTTTGAGACGAAGCACCAGATAGTCGCCAATAGTACAGTTTGTCATTGTTTTAATTTCTTATCTTCTTGGGAACTGAAACATTTCAAGCAAGTTGCTTAAGTGTGCCTAATTGTTGTGAAACAGGCTAGTACCGCAAGGCGGAAGTCAAAAGTCAAAAGTCAAAAGTCAAAAGTATTATAGAATGGGCTTTTTAGGGATTTTAAACGGTTGCTCTATTTACGCCGTGGCGTGCTAGTTATCTTACTTGCGTCAAAAACTGGATGAGCAATTGATTAACTTCTGTAGGGCGTTTTTGCTGAATCCAATGTCTGGTCTTTGGCAGCAACACCTGCTTTCTCAAGGTCGGCATTATTGTTTCTAGCTGGTCGCTCGAATCTCGATTCATCGCCTTTGTCACTCTGTATACATCGGTTATAAAACAAGATAATCTTACTTTTGTCAATTAGAAATTATGCTGAAAATTCGGGAAAAGTAGAGGTATGAAGTTAACTCTTGTACTGAAATGAGGAGTCAAGTATGAGTGATGCGTATCAAGATTACGCACAGGTGTAGCCCGCCGTAGGCATCGCCTGCTCAAAAATTGCGTTTCCGACCCCGATTTCAGCAATATTTTAAGTATTATTACTTATTGACAAATGGTGTCCGACCTTAACCTCTCACGAATGCTCTGTATATGTTTTGTTCAGTGAACTTAAGATTTTAGATATCCTAGCAAGGTCTCGGCGTAAAGTTTGGGATCGCGTAGATACATGAGAGAGCTGCCCTGTAAAACCTTGGTAATAGAATGCCCAACAAGTCGGGCAGTGTCCTCAATAAAAGGCACGAACATGGTGTCTTCCATGGCCCATATGAGTAAAGTCGGAACCGAGATCAGTGGTAAACGGCTGGCTTCATCGTACCTCAAGACTGCTTCTATCCCCTCGTAGGTGCGCTCTTGCCGAGACATCACTTCTTGGAAATAGATTTCAAAGCATTCAGGCGGTTCGCCAACACATTGTGATTTTACCCATTGCCAATTAGCGCTGTAGTGGCTGCCATCCTCTTTTATCTGTGGTGGCCCATAAAAGAATCGTGATTGGCGTAAAGCTTGACGTGCTGCTTCATCTTTCCAACGAGGCATTCCAAAAAGTACCAGCTTTTTAATTCTACTGGGACAAATAACTGCTGCTTCGCAAGCAATTGCAGCTCCGGTGCTGTTACCCACCAGGTAAAAATCTTCAACTTGAAGTGTGTCCAGTACCTCAAATAAATCTGTAGCATATTGCGGAATAGTCCATTGAGTGGGTGGATTTTCTGACTCGCCTTGACCAGGAGTATCTAGCGCAATTACTCGAAAATCGAGAGCTAGCAGCGGCATAACTCTGATAAAACTACGAGAAGAAAAGTAAGTTTTGTGCGTGAGTATCAGTGCTGAACCATTGCCAGCTGTCCGGTAATGCACTTGACCCCACGACCTATCCACAAAGCCTCTTTTAATTTTGATTGCCTGTTCTTGAATCATCTTCTATTAGATAAGACAACATCAATTCAAAGGTGATTTTCTCAACAAGAAGTCAGATTGATCGTTAACTTGACATCGCCATTCAGCTAGGTGCATCCTGGGATTATTTCAGCCAAGCCCCTAGCAGTTGGTCAATATCACGATGATAGACCCGTTGCTCGTATTCCTGCCGCGCTTCATCTGATTGGTCGTATAGTTCTAAGGTGACCTTTTGGATGTAAGCCATTATGGGACGCCGAAACTGCTCATAGGTCTCAAAGGCTCGATCGATGGCTTGCACATCATCCCAATCGTGCCGATCTCCGATTTTAGCGATTAAGGTTGCTATCACTAGCGCATCTTCCAAACCTTGATTTGCACCCTGACCCATAAAGGCAGGCATCCCATGAGCAGCATCACCAACTAGTACAACTCGCTCTGCCCGCCAAGCAGGTGGAGTTGCCACATCACTTTCAGGATGTAAGCAAGCTGTGCTTGGAAACTGGATAAGCTTGGAAAGCGAAGCGCGATGGATGTAGAGTTGACGGGATAGCAAATTGGCTGGAGAAGAGAGTCGCACGAGTTGTTTGAGGATATCAGGAAAATTTGCTTGCTCTAGCTGCTGTATCGCTAAATCAATCAACTCATAGCCTAATTTGCCTTTTGACGCTTGCAGAGATAAGGTGTGAAACAGGAGATATCTAAGTGAATCATCTGGACTATGAGCCAAAATCATTCTTGGATCTTCTCTAATAGCTGAATCTTTCCACGGTTCGTCATTCATAATAGTCACGATCGGTGAACTCTCAAGAAATTTCTCCTGGAGTTCTCTGAGTTGTTCGTTTGAACCCTGAGTGATTCCGAAACATCCCAATACTGAAAACCCAGTATATTCCGGTTGGCCAAATGCATGGTACGGGCTATTAGTGTAGAGAATCCTCCGAACCTGAGAATTGATGCCATCGGCTGCAACTACTAACTTTGCCCGAATCACTTTATTGACCCATTGTGGCGATGGTGACTCAGAATCTTGCAAGGGTACATCCTGGTTTGAGCTATCGTTCCAATCGGCGTAAGGGTTAACCCCTGCTCCGACATCAGAAACACAGTCCACTCGCACACACAGAGTCTCAGGCTCATGAGACACATTGATACAGCGGTGATTGGCTCTAACCTTATCTTCAGGAAGCAAATGTCTTAGAGCAGTCTGTAAATCATACCAACTGATAGTTAAACGACCCTCTCCGTAGTCCTTCAACCAATCATCGTACTCTAGCGAGAATGAATGAATTGGCTGTCCTTTCAAATTTATTCGTGTCCATTGACGGGAGGTTTTCGCAGGTTTTGGTTGCTGAGTGGCTTGAGCGGTTCCTTGACCATCAGACTGTGGAGGGCTAGAAAAAGTTATGCTTTGTCGCTTAACTGCCTCATAAGCCAGAGAACTAATCGATTTGAGAGCCTTTAATCCATTAGGAAGCAGGTCGATTGTCTGCCCCACCTGAAGAAAAGCGCGAGCTTGATCGATGACTAGAATATTTTCAATACCGCGCTGGTACAAGCCGATCGCAGTAGCTAAACCAACGGGTCCAGCCCCAATCACCACAACATCATAGATGTCTTCAGGAGATGAAACATTAACAGCTTCAGTCATATCAGTCTTAGTTGATACATTGGAATGCATAAAAGGTAGTGCCAAGGTCAAGTTGACTGCATCATTAGCTTAAAAGAATTTGTAATACCCAGCTAGGAAGCAACATAGATTGTTCGTCAGGGCTATTTCACTCTAAATATAGACGCGATATGGTAAAATACAGCGCCAGTTCTACTTCAAGCATCTATTACCGTGTCTGAAATCGAAATTATCAAAGCTTTTGCAGGTCTAGAAGACCCTCGTCGCCGCGCCGGACAGAGACATAATCTACCATTATCTTTGGCACTTTTCACATTAGCGTAGGCGCAGCCCGCCGTAGGCATCGCAGCTCTTAACAAAAGATTTTTAGCAATTGGAGATTGAAGTGACGGCAAACTCCCTATTTTGATATTAAACATCAAAACTATTACTCAAAGGGCATCCTACACTTTTTTGTCTCTATCAGAGAACTCAACAACCATAACGATACAGTTCTCTCAGTATTACTGAAGTTTTGGACTTTTTAGTAAGTATCTCTTTTACTAGGTTACTGAACTTTCTGTTTAGCGATAACCTCCGTCGGGTCGGAGCATTATCACTCGTTTTTGTCCGACTTCAGAAAATCGCGTTGCTCCTTTTATACTTCTATAAACCTGTGAACGGCTGATGAGGTGGAAAACGATCAGCGGTTTATTATTTTTTGTCCTTAGATCTGTGCGCTCTACGAGAGTACTATTTTTCCTATCTAGTTCATATTTTGCCTTAACCTTATATAGGGATGGAGGAGAGTTAGAGCATGTGAGCGTAACATTAGTCTCGAGAACTATGCCCTGAATTTCTCCTGTACCATTGATGACCCCACGTAGGCCATTACACAGCGAGAAATAAGTAGAACTCCCAGTCAAAGTGAGCGTGCCATCTTCGTTGAGTGTAATTGAACGCAACTGGTTCCCACCATCATCAGGATCGATACCTTCCCATAGACCAACGAAAGGAATTTCTCTCTCAGTATTTGCTAAGACGCTCTGACTAGTGAGTCCCGTAATAATGAGCGTAGCCATTACAATCGTTTTACAAAGTTTCATGTTTTTCTCCTTGTTGCTTTTACTACTTTCAAACAACTACTAACAACTTCATCTATTTAGATGCATTGTTGAATGCACAATCAAGTTTGCCGTAGGTTGCGATCACTTTCTGCACTAAGGCTTGCACATCTGTTTCACTCGATACGTCCGATCGCACAAATAAGCACTCTGCTCCAGCCTCACGAACTAGAGCAGCCGTTGCTTCGCCTTCTGGATCGCGTCTACCTGAGAACACAACTTTTGCGCCAGCCGCACCGAGCGCGTAGACGCGTTCGCGCAGCGTCTCGAAGAGAAGCAACTTGTCGGAGACATCGCGGTTGCTCGACCAATTCCCGATGTGCCTCCAGTCACTAAGGCAACTTTATTCTTAAGCATCATGATTTAACCTCTTGTTAGTACGGTACTATTTGTTCAGCAGACAATTACTTCATTAACATCAACATCATCTAAAGATAGTTTTCGAGAGGTCTAATTTGAGAGAGTCATCGGTTGTTGTATAGCTAAACCCAGAGCGTAATCTTTTTCGTAATAGGCAGCTTCATTAATGAAAACCGGAGTAATAGTAGATTCTCCTTGATAGAGAATCACCTCACCATCCAAACCGAGAAACAATGGGTCCCCAGGATGTAACAATTCATAGTCTCTAGCCTGAAGTTGAGGGTGAATCATTGCCCGAATTTGCTTGTGTTCGTCTCTTGGATAACTTAAAATCTTCACCTGTTCATATAGAGTGAACGTCTCAGGTATCTCAGGTGTTTCTCCCTGATTACAGCGTTCAACAAAATCGAGTATCGCCCCAACCAAAGCTTCTGACTGCTGAAATAATTCTGCATGGAGCGTGCCTTGAGCAATGGGTCCTACTTCGATAGCCAAGCCCAATTCGCAGAGATCGATTAAGTAAGAATTGTCGTGGTTGAATTGATGTACCAAGACTCTAACTAAAGGGTTAAGGGTCGTCAGGTAGGCAGCTAAACGCAACAGATAGGGATGCTGATTGTGCAAAATTATTGTTAACCCCATATTAGAGGTTGTGGTATGTAGATCGATAATGAAATCGATCTTTTCCTGCTGAATGGTATAAGCGATCTTTTTAGCCAGTAGTTGCTCATAATCGACAAGATTGGGGTTTTGCAAATCTTGAGGATTAAAGCAGCGATTTAGGTCAGTATCGATATACCGTCGCCTCGCTTCAACGGCTTTTGCATTCGAGACTAAGGTCAGCGTTTCAAAGTTGGAACGCTGGACTAAATGGGGAAGTTGTGCAAACTTTCTGACTTGGAACACTCCTATCAACTCATTGCCATGAGTTCCGCCGACAATAGCGACTCTTTCAATTGATACATGAGACTCGACACTCAAAGACATTCTCTAGTCCTCCTGCTAAATGCTTGAAATGAATTGGATGCTTCATCGAACGGGGTAAATGAAATTTGTTTACTTATATTCCTCTTTGTAGAAGTATCAAGATTAATTCGTGTATTCACATTCTTCAAAGCCTCTTTTAATTTTGATTGTCTGTTATTGAATAATTTTCTAATAGATAAAATAACATCAATATTATTGGTATTTTACTGCTCTTGGTTAGTAGCGATCGCCGAATTGGAAAATTATATTTTCATCTTACATTCCTTTTTTATTTACGAATATATTGCCTAAATTCTCAATGCGTAATTCCTAGTGGCTTAAACGCAAAAGAAGACTACACTCCTGCGTAAACTTGTAGTCAAGAGGCACAAGTTCAGCTACAATACTTTCTTTTTTCAAGTCAATCAGCAAATTTTCTACGTACTCGTTCAGTTCATTTTTGCTTCCCTGAACTGGGTATATTCTGACTTCTCGTCTACTCACTCTAAACAATTCTAAAATTGAATCTAGATGAAACTGATAATCAAATTCATTGATGATTTTGCTATAAGTGAAAAGAAGATAGCTGCTTAAAACTAAATCAAAACTTTCACTGTCAAAAGGTAGTTTAGGCAGTTCAGCCGCAACATAGCGGCTTTCTTCTACTCCCTTGGGATAATCTTCTAGAAATTTATTTAAAGCCAATGTGGCGTATTCTTTGCGAACATCTATCGAAGAATAAAAATTATTACTAATACTATCAGAATAACCAGTTAAAAACTTAATATTTCTCTCCAAATCGAATCTTCCCTGTTCAATCAATAGCTCTAAATCATTGGCGTATAGAGGATCGCATCCTATGGCATGAATTCCAAGTCTGTTTGCTTCTGCAACAAAGGAAGCTGGTCCTGCAGCACAATCTAAAATTTTGCAACATTTCCATAAGGATAAGTCTAAATTAAACATATTTATATACTCCGCCAAAGTGCGCCCAAAAAATAAAACACTATTTTCTTCACCATCGTTTTGATTAAGACTGGGTTGTGCAGGTAACATAAGGGAATTGTTTAATTTTTATTGAACTTTGGACAAATTCTTTTTCGATGCCTGATTATTTTTCAACTTTTTCAAAATAGGACTACCTTTCCACAATACTCCGGACAAAGTTTGTAGAGGTGGTGATTTTAAATTCGTGTTATTAACGCATGTAAAATCACCACTTTCAGAAAAACTATCCGAACTATTGTTTCCATCTGATTAGGATTCGTAGACTTGAAGCAAAAAGCGACTAAAGGTGGAATTGTCGAAGTGGCGAATTCCACGGAATAATTTGTTTGGAGCCGCCTGCCAATCGAAAATCAGATCCATGATGCTGTTGCTTTCAATCTTCAAGGGACAACTAATCGAGCCTCCTGGGAAGTGAAATATCTGATTACTGCCAGATTCGTTCTCCAGGGGTTGCCATCCGATTTCCTCTGGAGAGGACATGACTAGATCGGGGGTTATCTGTTTGACAGTCCCCTGCCAAACGCTGTCAGGTTGAATCATACCAGGAGCTGGAAGCGCTTCTAGAAAGCTCTCTAATTGCTCAGAGATCACTGTCATGTGCTGCAACTCACCGCTTTGTTTGTAAACAGCGCTGAGGCTCGTCCTTTTGTTTCCATGCGTGAAACCTGTTTCACAGAATAACTGAGCATCCGCATCTGTGACCGTTCTAGATCCCCAGGAAAAGCTGCTATCGAGAAACAAGACGGGAAAGTGATGCCCCATCAAGAAGAGATCGGTGCTGGGTTTGACATAAGCAAAGGTATAAAGTTCAGTCTTGCCATCAGGAGAAGTAGAGCGATTTTGTTGAGTTATTTGGCTACCATCTTCACTGAGGTAAAATGCTCGAACACACTTGAAGGAGTTGATTGAGTGTCCTTCTGGCGAATATTTAGTCCAGATACCATGCCAATCGCCTAGATGATAGCGGCAGAAATTGTCCCAGTTTTGGAGCTGGTTCTCCTTTTTAGCAACATCGTCAATGGAATGAGGTGTCATTATGCTGAGTCCCCTCTCTTGTAAGCTCTAAATGGAATAATAAACGGCGAACTCCCCTTCCAGCACACTCCGCCCTTCACCATCTTTTGTTGTTGCGCGGTAATTTCGGTTGTTGCCAAGTGCTGTAGCTGCTCAAAGCCGGCCACGATCGTTGCCACACCTGCAATTCAGCTAATTCCCAAGATAAAGCAGGCAATCCACTTTACAGGCAGGCGAATCATTAAGTAGTTGCGTGCGTAGGTCTCATGACTGTGCATCGCTTACCTCCTGGCTGTGCAAAATCATATTCGCACACTTTTCACCAATCATGATGCACGGGATGTTGGTGTTGGCATTGATAATGGTTGGCATGATGCTCGCGTCGGCAACGCGCAATCCTTGAATCCCGTGAACCTGCAACCGATCATTCACCACTGCCATCGCGTCATTGCCCATTTTGCAGGTGCCGACAGGATGATAAATTGTCTGGACATTGTTACGAATGAATTCTTTGATTTCCTCATCGGTTTGCACAACTTTACCTGGCAAAAACTCTTCACCGCGATAGGCATCAAACGCAGGCGATGCCAATATCTGCCGTCCTAGCTTTACACCTGCCAGCAAAACATCCATTTCTGCTTTATCAGCAAGATAATTAGGATTGATCTTGGGCGGCTCAGTTGGATCAGCAGAACGCAATTCCAGCGATCCTTTGCTTTTTGTGCCAACGAGTCCAGGAAGCAAGGTGTAACCGTGTGGTTCTTGGGGATTGTTCAACCCGTGAAACACTTGCCATCCTGGTACAAAATGATATTGCAATTCGGGTGCAGGCGATGTCGCATTCAGTTTCACCAAACCGCCTGCTTCAACCAGGTTTGAGGTCAATAAGCCTTTGCGCTCTTCTACATATTGTCTATACCTTTGTCCTGAACCCGCACCGCCTAATGTAATAGGTTGAGTGCAATGAACGGCGATCGGCACCAGAATATGATCTTGATAATTTTGTCCTACACCTGGCAAATGTGCCACAACATTGATGCCGAGTGGCTCTAGTTTTTCTCTATCCCCAATCCCAGACAGCATCAACAGTTGTGGTGAATTAATTACACCACCGGATAAAATCACTTCACAGTTTGCCTCAACCGTGTGTTCTTGACCCACTTGGCGATACACCACACCTTTACAGCGCGTGCCGTTGAACGTGAGTCGTAAAACTAGCGCATTGGAAATCGCGGTTAAATTTTCGCGTTGAAGCGCAGGATAAAGATATGCGACGGCTACACTGTGACGCATTCCATTTTTCTGCGTTACTTGATACATGCCAAACCCTTCTTGCGAGTCGCCATTGAAGTCATTGTTGAGGGGCAAATCGGTTTCAGCGCAGGCTTGCACAAACGCTTTAGCTAATGGATTCGGGTCACGTAAATCGGCGACATTGATTGGCCCACCGACAGCATGATGTTCTGATGCGCCGCGTTCGTTGTTTTCTGATTTGAGGAAATAGGGCTTTACATCGTCCCAACTCCACCCCTCGTTGCCCAGTTTGCTCCAAGCGTCGTAATTGGCAGGATGACCACGCATATAGATCATGCCGTTCATGGAGCTTGATCCGCCGAACATTTTACCGCGCGGCATAAAATCAGGTCTGTTGTTGCAATGTTCTTGCGGTTCAATCGGGTATGCCCAATCATTGGGCGTTTTGAACAAATACGGGAATGCAGCAGGGATGTGAATGTTTTGTGAGTCGTCAGGTGTGCCTGCTTCGAGCAATAACACCTTCTTGCCATTTTCTGAGAGTCGTCCCGCAACAGTGCAACCTGCGGAACCTGCACCGACAACAATGTAATCGTAGTTCTGTGCTGTTGACATTGGATATGATCCTTGTATAGATAAACCGTTACCAATCGTCGCGATCGCCAATTGTGGATGAGCAAAGCTTATTCACAGTTAGGCTGCTTTTAGGATGCTTGCCAGTGCTACTTTGACAGGCTCTGAACTGGCTCCATGTACAGCCGCACCCATGCGATCGTGTTTTCTTTTAGTCCAGCAACGACAACGCCCTGCATATTGAATTCTGTGCCGTTGATATGATTTCCTTGCCAAGCCAATGGCGTGCCTTGATCGTGTCCGATAATTATACTGCTTGTGTTACTTCGACACCCTGCTTTGCTGAGGTATTATTCAGCTATGCGTCAAATCCGCCGAATGCTTCAATCGAGACCAGTGTGCTTTTGTTCTGGATGGATGTCCTGCGTCACTGCTTTACCGATCGCTAGGTTGTTGCTTTCGCTCAAAAATATAGGACTGTGAGTGCCCTGTTGAACCCGGAACTCCAAAGCTAAAGCGATTTCCGCCTTCCCATTTGGCAGTTGCATTTACGGTATAAGGCTCTGAGCTTGAGCTATCCCCTACATAGCTGCTGCCTGGGGTGGGTGTGAACGTCAGATGAAACACATTGCCGCGATGGGTTCCACTAATTTGAGCAAATCTGTCGCCATCATCAGACTCAAAACTGCCGTATAGCTTGCCTGATTTATCTATAAATAGCAGTATCTGACCCTGAAAACCGACGTATTCCAGCCGACCTGTCCAACTCCCTTGGTAGGAGTTTTTGCTCGCCGTTGACTGAGCAGATCCGCTGGGCTGTGCAAGGGTGGGTTGCGATCGCAGCAATCCAATGCCTCCGATCATCAGCACTCCAGCCAAAACTAACTTTAGATATTGCAGTTTCATTTGGGTTTTCTCCAAAGATAAATGTAAGGACTTGTATAGCAAAGTGCTGTTAGCGGTAGCGGGGCGTTTAGCCCGTGCTGAGTCAGTGGTCAGTTGTCAGTAGTAAATAGTGCTGAGTAATTGGTAATTGGTCATTAGTTATTCCCCTCTGCCCC
>NZ_CAXTNE010000063.1:12123-31195 GCF_964245445.1 uncultured Nostoc sp. | reverse complement strand
CCCCCCCCCCCCCCCCCCCCCCCCCCCCCCCCCCCCCCCCCCCCCCCCCGCCCCCGGTGGCGATCGCTTCTATGACAAATCCCGAATTTGTAAATGAGTAAGGCGTAGAGCGTATAAGTGCAAACAGAACTAGTTATTTTTCAGTGTGATGGACTAATAAAAATTGTTCAGCTTCTTCTATATAAAATTCTGTAGCAACGTAAAGGTTATTATCCTCAAAATAACTGTATCCAATTGTTGCCCTCTTTATATCCATACCTAACAAATAAGCAAGTTCATAAGCGGCGTTTTGCCCTAAATATTCTACATCTCTTTGTCTACAAGATACTAAAAATTCAGAAATACTTTGCTGATTTGTACTTGTTGTGCAGTATTTTAACAACTTATTTGAGTCTCCTTGAAACCGATTTATATAAATATCCCTCGCATATTCCTCCCCAAATATTTCTCCCTCCGTATCGTTATCAAACTCGTCAATTATTTCTCCACATTCGTATAATAAATACACAAAATTTAATCCTCTATACACCATAAATGTAAATACAGTAGTTGATAACTTTGTTGATAATTCTTGGACAAAGTATCTAATATAATCACGGTTAAATTCTTCAGACGTTTGGTCGTAAACTGTAATCCATCCATTCTTGCTAGGTGAAACATAAGCTTGGTTCCTAGTTATCCTTTCAACTATCTGAGCAACATGATGTTGTGAAACCCACTTAACTTGATAGTTAACAAATTTTTCTCCCATTTTTGCTTCAAAAATTACAACAATAATATCCAATTTTCTTGCGTTTAAACCTACTATTACTGCTGAATACCCTGGCGAAACTCTCTAATCGCTTCCAAGGGAGACGACAACAAAATACAACGATTGAGCAGGGATAAATCTAATTCTGGTAATAGCTCACTTGTAACAACTTTCTCATATTCTTGCTCTCGTAAGCAGTAAACTTCAATTGTGCCATCTTCCCAAAACCAAACTTCTGGAACTCCCATTAATTTGTACTTCTGTAACTTTATGGGACTACCGCTAGTAATCACTACTTCAATGCACAAGTCTGGTACAGGTTTGTCCGTTCCAAAGCAATAAGATAAATCTGCTTGATATTCTACTATCTTGGGAATAATCTGGCTAAAACTACCACTGGGAAAAAATTCAATGCCTTTGACTTCAAAATAAGTAATCAATAGTCCAGCAATTAAACACTTAATCACCTCATGAGGTTTACCGATAGTCACAATTTCTAAGACTCCATCACAATAAAACAGCCGCACCCCTGGCACATTTTCAAAGCTGGCTTGAATCGCTTTAAACTTTTCCCAACTTAATCCACGCCGAAAGAAGCGTTGTTCTTCTGGGAACTTAACAGTATTTTCTAACGTTTGAGTCATAATATTTTTTACTCTCGCAGTTAGTACTCACTAAATTTATCTCATTTCAATCTTAAATCAAAACCAAATTATCCCGATGAATCACGGTTTCCACACCCGCATAGCCTAAAATTGCGGAAATTTCCCGCGAATGACAGCCGCGAATCTTTTGCAATTCATTGCTATTGTAATTCACAAGTCCTCTAGCAATTTCGTTGCCGTTGGTGTCACACAATTGCACTGCGTCCTGTGTGCGAAACTCTCCTTCTACTACCTTAATTCCAGCAGCTAATAACGATTTTCCCCCTAGAGAAATTGCCGCGATCGCACCTTCATCTAAATACAATTTACCCGCAGGTAAAAGTCCGTAAGCTATCCAACGTTTACGCGCCGAAGTTGGTTCAGGTTGCGGTTCAAAATGCGTCCCAATCAGTTCACCCTGGATAATTTTTTCGATATTCCGAGGAAATCGCCCTTGGGTAATTACGGTACGAACTCCCGCCGCGATCGCAATTCTCGCAGCCGAAATTTTTGTCACCATACCGCCAGTACCCCACTGAGAACCTTGGGAACTTGTTTGTATTTGTAATTGAGCTAATTCTTTAATGCTACTCACTAAAGCGATCGGCCGCGCATCTGGTACGGAACGCGGATCGGCTGAGTATAGCCTATCGACATCGGTAAGCAAAAATAGCCAATCTGCTTCTACTAGGCTGGCAACTAATGCCGAAAGGGTGTCATTATCACCAAATTTTAGTTCGTCTATAGCTACGGTATCATTTTCATTAACTATAGGGATAACTCCCAGCCCCAATAGTTCCTGAAAAGTGTTGTAGGCGTTGAGATAGCGGCTGCGTTGTACCAAGTCGCTGCGAGTCAGTAATACTTGAGCAATTGGTTGTTGTAAGGTAGTAAATAAATCATCGTATACGCGAATTAACCTGCCTTGTCCAACTGCTGCTACAGCCTGTTTTAGTGCGATCGCTTTGGGACGTTCAGTTAAGCCTAACCGCGCACAACCCACTCCCACAGCCCCAGAAGAAACCAAAATCACCCGGTGTCCCTGCCGTCTTAAATAACAGAGTGTTTCCGCCAAGGTAGCGATGGTGGAAAGTGCTAATTGTCCCGTTTCTGGTTGAGTTAGGCTAGAAGTGCCGATTTTGACAACAATTGTTTTAGTCATTGGTCATTAGTCAGTGGTCATTAGTCAATGGTCATTAGTCATTGGTCATTGGCAGGCAAAAAAGGCAAAGGACAAAGGACTAATAACTAATGACAAAGGACTAAAGAAATTGTAAAGCGCCAGTCCCTCTATAGTGAAGGCTGACGCTTTACGGGTTTATATTTATTTTGTATGCTGTAGGGTCTATTTTGGCTGACCCCATGTTATCAATACTTATGATCCCCGATTTTTTGATTCCAGTAAGATTCTTTAACCATTTCTTTAGATTTACTTTCCTGACGATTTGTCAAGTTTTGTGAATCTTGCTTTTCTTGGGGGTAATAGAAGCTCCCAGAATTTCAGATACCCAAACTTCAAAGTTGCGGACAGGATGAGAGCGCAGGGCTGCGTCTGCATGGACAATCGGTTCAACCAGAATGGTAAACATCCCCAGGCGATTACCTGCTATGACATCCGTAAATAAGCGATCGCCTACCATCCCCACTTGATGCACTGGTAGATCCATTCCCCTAAGTGCTGCTCTAATTTTGCGTCGGGAAGGCTTGGCTGCACCTAAGTAGTAAGGTAAATTGAGCGATCGCGCAATTCCACCAATTCGCGCTTCACTCAGGTTGTTACTTACCAAGCACAATGCAGTACATCTGCGAATTTGCTCCACCCAATCTTGTAGTTCTGGGGAAGCCACCCCTACTCTAAAGGGTACTAAAGTTTCATCTACATCCAATACCAGCCCTTTAAGCCCGTATTGTTGGATAATATTTGGTGTTAGATTCAACACTGAACCTTCTAAAATCAAGTCAGGCTGTAAAAGATTGTTCCAGGCCATAGTCAACAGTCAAATTTAAATAGCTCAGACAAATGAGCATAACCCAATATAGTTTAGTTAGTCGAACGATATCCTGATATATCTCCCTGAACACTTTGAGATAAAATCCCTAAAATCTTATCTATCTCTTTGATGTAATAATTATTCAAATCAATAAATATATAGTTTTTTTCTAACTTCAAAACTTCCAAATATCCTCCGTTGTTACCGCGCCATAAATTTTTCTAATTTCATTTCCTTCTTGTTGATTAAACAATTGTGCTGCCAACATTGCCGCCGCACATTGACCTAATCCACCTTTAATATTTTCATTTTTCGCTTCACTAATAATCACCACAGGCACATTAATTATTAGTTGCTCTTTAGCACGACTGATGATAAAGTCAAAATAGGCATTCAGACCTTTTTCTACATCTACATTAAAATCTGTTCCTGAAAATAAACTAATTGGATAATTAGCCTTGTGTCTTACCTCCTACAAAATCGGAGTGATAATCATTTCTGAACGAGCTTTTTCAGTATTAATTGCTAAAGCCAGTTCTATCGTTTCTTCTAAAAAATTTGTGAGTTTCTCGCTTGGCTGTAAAGGTTCTATGTCGGCACATAAATCACTTTCTTCATCAATGTAGATGCTGAAAGACTTTTTAAATTTACTTAATGTAAAGTCACTATAAGTCATTTTCAGCACCTCATCCCAATTTTGGATTTTAGATAATGGAATTCAAAATCCCTACCAAAATGCTTTTTTCAGAATCTTAAACAATACTAACTGTCCCAATTTAGTGTCAATGTTTCATTGCTTCCACAGTTAATGGGACATGGTAAAAGGTTTAGCTAGATTTTGATTACAATAAAAACTTTCAATTAAAAAATTCAAAATGAAAATGTTACATTTTGAATTTTTAATCTTATTCCACTTCATTAAAAAGATGTTCTTCTAACAGAGGCTGCACTTTGCGAAACTCCTCTGGAGAAAGTAATTCAGGTTCACCTGTTTTTGCTATCCGTGCAAAAAACAACAGGGGATCGAGAGGTGTATAAATTGCATACTCCTGATCTTCATCATAGAAGCTAGCGAGTAGTTGTAATTGCTCCGGCTCTAAATCTGCTTCTTCGTCTTCGATTTCTAAGGTGAAAAGTTCTGATTCTTCAACGGGTGGTAAATCACCTGCAACAGTCAGAGCATAAGCTGTATTGTTTAATATCAGGTTCTGCTCAGATAGTACAGCTTGGGCAGTGGCAAAAATTTGCTCAATAATGGTGTCATCTTCTACCAGAACCGCTTCTTCTTCCTCACCGTCACCTTCCCAAGAAAAAATTTCTACAGGTGAGTCTACAGGAAGAAGTAAAACGTATTCTTGTCCATCGACTTCGAGGGAATGCTCAATGTAACATTCGAGCGATCGCCCTTTGTCATCGGTTAAAGTGATAGAACCCGCATGAGCGTTATCATTTTCTTCAGGAAATGGAGAGGAAAACATAGCCGAAATGTAGAAAGAAATTTAATAAATACCAGCAACTTTGAAAATCGCTTAACTATTTCATGACATATTATGTCAACCAAATAGCTTTATACGTAGATACAACTGCTGGCTAATCGTTTTCAGAATATCATGTTAAAAGGTATCAATATTCAATAGCCGCAACTGAACTGCGGGAACTAGCGCGCTTAACATCCAACCATTGTTGTAAAATCAAAGCGGCTGCCTTGCGGTCAATCAAACCTTTATGGCGTGACGGGGAGCGGTTCTCAGCTATCAGCAGTTGTTCTGCTTGAAATGAAGTTAATCGCTCATCCATATATTCCACAGGCAGTTTCAGTGCTTTAGCAAGTCTTGTAGTAAATTTTTGAACTTGACGCGCTTGAAATCCTAGTGAGCCATCCATTGAATAAGGTAAACCCATCACCAGGATTTGCACCTCGCGTTCATTAACTATTTGTTGGATTTGCTTGACATCCTGCTCAAAAGATGTGCGCTCAATTGTGGTAATCCCCGTGGCAATTAAACCCGTGCGATCGCACCCAGCCACACCAATCCGCTTGCGACCAAAATCTAGTCCCAACGCTGAAATAAAAGGTTTTGGTTGCTCTTGGGATATCACAATTAATTCTCCTGCTGTGCATCTGCTGATTCAGAAATCGGAGATGCTTCCATGCTAGGATTTTTTACCGAAAAGTTAATCGGTTCTGACTTACTTGGCAGTGGTTTATCTGACGATGGCAGTTGTCCTGGTTGTATCCATGACATCCCACCTGGTATAGGTTTACGTGCTGGTTGTAAACCTTGCAGCATATCAGTCCACTGGATTCCTTCTAAGGAGACGAATTTAGACTCTCGTAACTTGTGCCATACAGAGCGAGACATAACTAATGTATGTTCTATGCGTTTTGCCCCAATTCGCTCCAAATATTCTTCTCGCTCTGCCTGATAGTCTGAGGAAGCGAGTTGTAACCCTTGTTGGGGAAAATCTTGGGCAATACGAGCCAGTTGAGATAGTAATTCTGGGTACAGCCAAGTATAAGCAGGATGGACTGTCAACGTTGCAACGTGGGGAACTTCACCCTTACGGTCAAGTTGCACCTGAAAATAGCCAATCGCAGCTTTACGTTGCGGTTCAAATACGTAACCACTCACTACTTCTGTTTTGCTCATCCATTGCATTACTGCATCAGTTAAAGCACCAAACAAACTGGTTTTAAAATCGCGGGTATTACGGTCAAAAACCTGACGTACCAAAGGTGGCATAGATGCCGTATCTAGTTGATATAGCAACTGGGCATCAGCATTACTTACTGGCAAAAGGTTGGGTAAGTCTGGCTCTGCTTGCGCTAATTCAGCCAGTAATTCTGGTCCAATTTCCCAGTACGTCATTTCTGCCAGACGCTGGAATCCATTTTGCCGATATAGTGCCAGCGCCTCTATGTCATTGATATTAACTTCCAGTAACCAAGTCCGAGCTTCCAAAATCGATTCAAAGCAATGACGCAAAAGTTGTGAGCCAGTTCCTTGTTTATCGATACCACGCTCTAACAGCACTTGATCAATGCGCCAAGTGCTGCGTGTCCGGTTAAAGGGTGACACTTGAATCATCCCTAAAAGCATTCGTCCTTGCTCTGCTATGTAGGCACAGAGGCGATACTGTAGCGGGTTAGGAAACCAACTCAAAAATTTGAGTAATCCATACCAGCGACGCAGCATGAGCATCTGGCTGATGGCAAAACCTGCTCCCTTGGGAGTGAGGGCTGAGAATGACTCTTGAGTTATGCGCTCAATTCCGTCCAGATCCCGGTATTGGACTGGTCGGATAACAACGCTGAGGTTTCTGGGAAGTAATGAAGTCATTTTTATTCGAGCCGCTATTTAGCCTTAACTAACTGCTCTTCAAAGGAACTGCTGCAATAATATTAACTGCTTTTTGCCCCTTACTATTGCGCCAAAAGGGTGATTTTAGTAACTCAATACTTAAAAAAGCAGAAAAAGCAGACCTTGTGAGAACACCATTGGCATTAACCCAACAACATCTGCCTTATATTTTAATTGGAATTTTGATTAAAATTTGTATATTTATAGCCCTTGTCGAGAAACTAGCTTTTCAAAATGGGCTTGGGTTTGATGGAGTAATTGCTGGCGACTATCTACCAGTGTTTGCTTCAGGGTTGGAACAAGATTGCGAGCTTGCAGAGTCATGTGAAGTTGCAGGTTGGCGACATATTCACTGAAATCTTGATTCACTTCATTTGCGCCCGCATCTGTTAATAAATTTGATTCCATTGCCACTGTATTCTCCTGTGTTAATCCTATGCTGTCTCTCTTCATGACCAAAAAGTATCACGTTGTTTAGACTAACTTCTTAATTTGCAATGAAGTTTAACGCTTATAGCGGGATAGCGATCGCACTAGTAGTCCACGGCGGAAATAGAGCAACCATTTAAAATCCCTAAAGAGCTTATTCCATAATACTTTTAACTTTTGAATGGGTGACTTCCGCCTTGTGGCACTAGGGTTTTTTTCTACCCATTAAAATCTCAAACCAACGCCACCTTGTACAGAGATAGCTGTACCACCGCTATCACGGTAGGCATCAAAAGCAATAATAGCATTGCCAAAAAGTACAGTATTGCTATTTGGGATCATATAATCAATGCCCGGTTGTAAAGCAAAACTAATTTTGTCGCCCACAGGAGAAGATCCACCACTAGCCAAAACTAACCCAGCACCCAGGTAAGCATCAGCTTGCCAGTTAAGGGGTAAATCGTAGGAAACCGTTGGCACAATTGCCGTATTATTACCAATTAACACTTGGGCACGCAGTGAAAGTGGCGCTTCCAAAAGCTTGTAGCGACCGGCTAGAACTCCCCCCAATTGGATACCATCAGTAAAACCAAGAGTGGGGCCTATACCGATATAACTGCCATAGGCTACTTGAGCTTGTGCTGGTTTAGCACTTGCCAGACTCAAGACCAAGCCAGCCCCCAAAACTGAAACCAAATATGGAATATATTTCATAACCGAACTCCTCACACCAATTAGTCATTAGTCATTAGTCATTAGTCATTTGTCATTAGGCATTGGTTATTCGCCTTGTCTCCTTCATCTCCCTCATCCTCCCCTGCCTCCCCTGCTCCCCTTCTCATTCTACGGGCAACGGGAATGAATGCCTCCTTGGGTACAAATGTACGCTAATTGCTTGGCATCTAAATTTTTGGCTTGAGAAAAATCAACCCCTTGGACTACGGCAGATACTGAGCCTAAATCTGGGGTTTGGACAAATTGATCTGCTGGATCTTGTTTACTAGGAGCGAGAATTGCCCCCTTAAAATCTGCTCCGGCGACATTTGCCCCCCGTAAATCTGCAAGACTCAGGTCGGCATTTTGCAAGTTAGCGTTTTCCATCTGGGCAGAACGCAAAACAGCACCAGCTAGACGAGTGGCGCTGAGGTTAGCATTGCTGAGATTAGCACGATCCAAATAGGCTCCCGATAAATCTGCCCCTTGCCAATCAGTGTTAGTTAAGTTGGCAAAGGATAATTGTGTTCCTATGGCAGTGGCGCGACCTAAACGGGCAGCGTACAGGTTGGCTTCGTTCAATTTAGCGTCACCTAAATCTGCTCCAGTCAAACTGGCTTTTTCCAAAAGTGTGTTTCGCAGATCGGCTCCTACTAGTTGAGCGCTGTTGAGTTTAGCTTCATATAGACGTGCGTTGGATAAGTTGGCTCTGTTGAGAGTGGCGCGGCTCAAATCGGTACGGTTCATCAAGACGCGACTCAGGTTAGCATCAGTAAGGTTGGCTTGCTGCAACTGAGCTTGGCTTAAATCAGCTATCACATCGTCGTAGGTATCCCAGCGTCCATCTTCACCCACGTCTCGAAAGCGGCTACCCTTAAAGCTGGCTTGGTTAAGATTTGCAGATTTAAACTTAACTCCAGATAAATCAAGGTTGTCTAGTACCAAGTTAAAGAAGGAACTTCCTGGAGTCCCGCTTTGACCTAATTGGGTGCTACTAAGGTCAACGCCCTCGATTTTACCGCTATAAACAGAGAGAATCTTGTTGAGCGTTCGCTGGTTTCTTTGTAACCGCCCTTGCCGTAATTCCCGTTCTTGGGTTGCAGTACTACCCACAGACTCTAATTCACTAACCAAAAACTGATTCTTATTTTTTAATTCTGGGATGGCTTTGGGCCCGACAGTTGTCAAAGCTTGTTGAATCGTATCTAGTAGGGTAGGGTTGGTTTCGCTAACCAAGAGATTCGCCAGAAATTTGATGGACTCTGGGTCATTAAGACCACCTATAGCCAAAATTGCACTTTGGCGTTGCTCATTAGTTGCCCCAGAGTTGGGAGCTAATTGTTTAACAAGTTCGAGGAACTGTTGGCTGTTGATTTTCTCGGTTGCTCGCTGGGATTGTTGAATTTGGATATAAACTTGAGTACCGATTAAAGTTGCCAATACAGCAGTCATACTCGTAAGCCCTACCCCAAACAAAGTCAGATTAGGATTTTGCTGTATCTGCCGCCAGATATTGGGCGACTGATTGGTTTGGGCTGCCGCTAATTCTTCTCCTTCCTGCCATTCTTCTGCTTCATCATTACCATCAGCAGACTGGGCTTGTTTGTTGTTAGCTAAGAGTGAGGATGGCAAGGGGTGAGTCGCATCTATTGTATAAGTGCCTGCAAGTTGATCGTGCAATGCGCGACGACCCCGGCGCGACGGTAAGCCTATCCCTTCACCCACAATCATTAACAAAGATAAAAATGTGAATAATCCTAAATTGGGAAAAGCAAAGCTGTAGCGCCACAGCAGATAGGCGATGGAAATGGGTACAGTCCAACGCCCAACTCCTTCTCTAATCACTACTGCCCCCAAGCCAGGTGGCCTTCCTTGCTCGTTGACAACCCGCACTTTTAACCAACGTTTAGGAATTGTGCTACCAGTCTTAGCCAGTAAATACAATTGCCACCATGAGAGAGTTACAGGTGCTAACAGGGCGATTGTCCACAAAATGTTAGTCGGCCATGCCACGTTACGGATGCCATAGCTAACAGGTAGAGCCAGGGGTCTAGCGATCGCTCTTTCTGTGACTACCAGCACGGGGTTAAGCGGCACTCGGTTAAGATCGCTTCTAGAATTGGCATAAACACCAATGCTGAAGGGAATCAACCCACTTGTAACTACTAGTGTAATTTCAGCCGCCCAAGCAGCAAAACGCCTACTTGCTAGCAGCAGCGAACTGGCTTTTTCTGGTTGTTTTGACTGACCAGATTGATTACTTCTTTTGACAATTGGTGTCGTCATTGCATAATTTCCTTTGATATTATTTATACGCCGTGATCGGCACAGTTAAAATAGACTAAGCTAATCAGCAAAAAGTGAAATAGAATTTTGGAGCTAGAAGTCAGGAGCCTTTTATATCATGGCTCCTGACTTTCATAACTACAGATATGCAAAGTAAATGCATATCAGCTTATTACTTACGTTGAAAGCTACTGGACACAAAAATTTTGTATCCAACATACACTAACACTGCCAAAAGTGCCAGACTAATTACAGATGCAACCAGTTTAAACACTGCTTGCAGCATTGCCAAGCCTACTAGCACCGTCACACCCGAAACTACCAGCTTTTTTGTTCCAGATAGGCTGTTGAACCAAATCTGAAATCGCTCCAGTTGCAAATTAAATTTGGCAAAAACAGATGCCTCAGTCTGTTTTTGCTTTTGTGGTTGGGGAACCACTTCCGGCGAAGAATTAATCTCTGCCTCTAGCTTATTGAGGCGACGCTGCAAGTCTTCTTCTCTTTGAGGATTCATCAATCTTTTCTACCTCAGCTAGGTCATTTATTCCACAACAGACCAACCAAATTATATTTTTGGTGGTTGTCTTAGTGATTTTAGCTAATGTCTGTGTATGCAATACCTTTCTGGGCAGTAAAAATTATGATGATTTTTGAAATATTAGCGTACTACGGATTGAAGTGTAGAATATTTTGGTGTAAAAGCGCCACCACACATAGATAATTTGCACAATTAATGGTTTTTACACCTATCAAATCTTCACAAAAAATCCTTAAATAAATGGTATTGCTTTATACGGCAGCTTTTGGAACCAAGATGAATTGCTGCCGTCTATTAAGTCAGACGATATAACAATATTGCTCTACAAAAAATCTGGAGCATTAATTAAAATGAAAACGCTTAGGCTACTTATAATGGTTCCCACAGCTTTGGCGATGAGTTTGGTTTTCGCTCAGACTAATTTGGCACAGACACCAACAATCCAAATTAATCGGAATCTCCAACCAGATCCACTAATTTTGAAAGGAAAGTCTGGGGGAACTGTCAAAAGTAATTGTGGAAATATTACCACTGAACCTAATCAAGTTATCCAGGTTACAGAGTCACTACCTTATTTGCGATTAACAGTAGAGAGTGAAGGGAAGCCAACGCTGTTGATCGATGGGCCTGGGGGACGCTTTTGTGTAATGGCAGATAAATATTCTGGAGGCAAGCCAGAACTTTCTGGTTTCTGGCAGGCAGGAACATACTCAGTGTATGTGGGCGAACTGAACGAACGATCCCAAGCAAAGTCTAGCTACGCCCTCTCAATCTCGCAGCAAACAAATAAATAGTCCTAGTCACTTGTCCTTTGCTAATGACTAATGACCAATGACTAATCTTCCAGTGATTTGGCTGGGACTTCCACAGCTTTGACATCAATTGTGCCTTCTGGTGTGAAGCGCTGAAAATGACTATTTTGTACTAACAGTGACTCCCCACAGTTAGGGCACTGCAACTGACTGTTATTTAAACCTGTAAATTCATATCTACAGACGGGACACTGATCGGCAACCAAGTTACGTTGCAGCCACCAACGAAAGCCAAAAAAAGCCACAATGGGTGCTAAAAACAGCAACCCGACAATAATTAGTAACGAATTAACCAACCAACCCAAGCCCAGTGATGCCAGCAACCAAATAACTGCCAGCAGGGTAAGCCAAGGGCGGAGATTTAAAAGATTCAATTGAAATGACTTAAAGCTCATTTTTTAAATGTCGTCCTGCTCTCCTTCTAGGATAGCGATTTTAGTCATTGGCCATTTGTCATTTGTCATTTGGACTCAAATGGACTTCATTACTGAGGATAGAAGAATTTTTTGCAAGTGCTGTTGAAAGGCATCTATGCCAAACAGAGCGATCGCTTGTTCTCGTAGCCACTCTCCATTACATCGCTGGTCATTCCCTTGAAGCATTTCTATACAAGCCGTTGCTACCGCATCAGGACTGCGGTGTGGTACTCGCCATCCCAGTTTACCATCTTGCAAAGGATCAGCTGAACCATCGTCGTCACCGGATAATACAGGCACTCCACAAGCCATTGCTTCCAGATAAACTATGCCAAAGCCTTCTTGTGAAGGCATAATATAGGCATCAGCAAGGCGGTAATGTTCCATTAATCCTTCTGTGGCAACGAAACCAGCAAATACGACACGATCACTCACACCTAAATATGCAGCTAGTTTAGCTAATCGCGGTTGGTCATCACCGCGACCAATTACCAAATATTTCACTTCTGGGAAAACTTGAGCGATTTGTGGTAATGCCCGAATCGTTACATCTACACCCTTGTAAATATCTCCTGACCATAACCGCGCTACTGTCATTAACAATTTAGCACCAGTTAAGCCATACTTCTGGACTAATTCTGGCTGCTTGGAACCAGGAGTAAATTTATCGCCGTCAATTGCACAAGGCATCATCTGTACCATTTTCGGGTTTAGACTATTAGCGGCACAAGCGCGATCGCGACTGTAACGACTAATTGTCCAAATTCCAGCTGCTGATGTCAGGGCGCGACGTTCTTGATTTTTGAGCGGTTCCCAGACTTCTTTGCCGTAAGTTAGCACTGTGTAAGGAATCCCCAAGGGCTGACAAAGAGTTTGTACTAATACTCCTAAGTTAATATGACCGCAGAAAACTTGTTCTGGACGGTTTTGCAACAGACACTTAAGTAAAGCTGCTGCCATTTGTAGTCTCCCTATTTGGGGAGACTGATTTTTAAAGTAATGAAATTTTAAGTTCTTGTCTTTAAACGGATTTGAGCTATCAGGACTATCCCGCAGCAAAAAGACTTCCGCCTTGTAGGTTTGGCTTAATCCCAGATAGGCGCGAAAAATATCTTTTATATATGATTGGATACCGCCTTCGTGGGCAAAAATTTCTAAAAATACGAAGACATGATTGGTTTTTTTGTTACTTTTATCACCTAACTTGAGGTTTTTTGTCACTGTAGTGATATGCATGTTAGGTTATTTACACTTGCGGTAAAGGCGCGATCGCACCGCTTTGTAACCGCTCTAAATCTGTTTTTACCATTTTTTCTAAAAGTTCCTCAAAGCTTACTTGGGGTTCCCAACCAAGGTTTATTTTAGCTTTACTGGGGTTAGCGACTAGTTGAAAATGCTCATCTTGTCGCAATAAGCTGGTATTTAAAACTATATGGTGCGTCCAATCTAATCCGACAGACTCAAAGGCTGCCGCAACTAAATCTCTAACACTGTGAAGTTTACCTGTGCCTATCACATATTCTTCTGGTTCATCGACTTGCAACATTAACCACATTGCTTCTACGTAATCTCCAGCAAACCCCCAATCGCGTTTGGCATCTAAGTTACCCATTTCTAAAGTGTCAGTTAAACCCAATTTAATCGATGCAGCTGCCAAAGAAACTTTGCGTGTAACAAACTGAGGTGGTCGTAGAGGAGACTCATGGTTATATAAAATTCCACTACAGGCAAATAGCCCATAACGCTGTCTGTGATGCACCATAGTCCAGTGGGCGTGCATCTTGGCCGCAGCATAGGGATTTTTAGGGCGAAAAGACGTTTCCTCATCTTGAGGCGAAACAAATACATCGCCAAACATTTCTGAACTGCTGGCTTGATAAAATCTGGTGGATAAACCAACCTGTCGTACTGCTTCCAAAAGCCTGGTAGCCGTACCAGTTATCAGATCCAAGGTTCCCAATGGGTCGTTCCAAGAGTCGGGTACAAAACTAGGAGCCGCTAAATTGTAAATTTCTTGGGGACGTAGCTGTTCAACTGCGGTCAACAGTGCGGCATTATCCCTCAAGTCAACCGTAAAAATTTCTACCTGATTTGCCAGTGTTCCCAGTTTGGTCAAATTAGGTTGTCGATGCGGGGGTACTAATCCTACAACTCGGTAACCACGGTTGAGGAGCAAATGGCTGAGATAGTAGCCATCTTGACCAGTAATTCCTGTAATTAGGGCTGTCTTAATCATATGTCCCCTATTTCCTCTATCTCTTTAAGCACAAAATGGCACTTGTTGGAGAACAAAAAATAAGACTCTCAACACTGCTGACAAATCTTAACAAGGGAGTTAGTCTAACTCGAATGTTATCTTTACTGTATTCATTAATTCTTTTTATACAACAATATTCTGTGAGGCTTTACAAAAAAATCATAATAAATAAGCAATTTAACTTAAAAAATATATTACTCCAATCCAAATAATATTGAAAAAGGAGTATACTTTTGTCAATCAAATAACTAGATATTTAACCAAAGACTCTTTTTGCTCGTGCTTCTGTTTTGAGGTGAGATTTATTTATGTTCAAAGTAAAAATATTTATTTCGAGACGCAAAGCACGTTCGCCTTTGGCGTCTCGTAGAGAGAAATAATGTGTCCAAGTTTCAGCAGTCCTAAATTTTTTATTTACGGGGTTTTCTCCTCTGCCCCTTTCCTTTTCTTCGACTGCTTTACTTTTACTTTTGTGCTTCTTGAGAGTATTTGACGATGAGGAGGCAATTTCTACCATCTGCACCACGTTCGTATACAACACGATCAGCCAACCGCCGCAGCAGAAACCATCCATAACCGCCTACTTGCAGTGTACCTGGCTCTGGCTCTGCGATCGCATCAGGATTAAAAGGTTTTCCATAATCCCAAATTCTAATCTCTAGTCGGTCAATCCATAGATAAATGTTAATCTCAATGGTTGTTTCCGGGGGTAAAGCATGATGAGCGTGACGAACAGCGTTGGTAAAGCCTTCTGCTAATGCTAAATTTAGGCGATCAAGTTGGGTTTTTGACCAGCCAAGTTGAGACAAATGTTGCAGACAAAATTGCTCAAACCATTCTTGCACCTGGTTTAGGAGACTGAGTTCGCTCTTAACCGTCAGATGGTCTTGCTGCACTATGCTAAACATTAACTGTGACTTAAATATAAGTAAACCCAAGTTGCTAGTTATTAAATTTTGCACTATTCGCAGAATTTTTTTGATATAGAAAAATCTAAATTTAGATATTCTATGTCCCAAAAGACAAAACATGAACGATTTTGGCATTTCGAGAATTGTAACTAGCAACTTACGTTAAGTAAGTGAAAAATGTTTGTATTTGATGACTTTTGGTGATTTTAAATTTTGGAATAGCTTTTCCATCCAAAACCTCAGATCCCAGATGCAATCTGAATTATTAAAATTGACGCCTGTAAATTTTTTTCAAAAGCACATCTGCATCTGCTCTTGAAACTCACAGGCGTCAAAGCACTTCGTGGTGACTAATTTAGAATAGTCCCAAGGTCAAAGATTTATCCAATGGCAAGGCAGCACCAATACCTAACCACAAGGTGATAAGGGTACCAAAGAGGAACACTGTGGTTGCAACTGGACGGCGGAAGGGGTTTTGGAACTTGTTAACGTTCTCAATAAAGGGAACGAGGATTAGCCCCACTGGTACCGAACCCATTGCTAACACTCCTAAAAGTTTGTTAGGAAGCGATCGCAAAATTTGGAAAACTGGATACAAGTACCACTCTGGCAAAATTTCCAATGGTGTGGCGAAAGGATTTGCTGGTTCACCGGTCATAGCGGGATCTAGCACAGCTAGAGCTACAATCGCCGCGAACGAACCCATGATCACGATTGGAAAGACGTAAAGTAGGTCATTAGGCCAAGCGGGTTCACCATAGTAGTTGTGACCCATGCCTTTGGCTAGTTTGGCTCTTAACTGAGGATCGCTCAGGTCAGGTTTTTTTTGTGTTGACATTTTGAAATATGCTCTCCTGCTTAAGTTAAATTAAAGCATTTGTGAAAGCTATCAGCTACTAAGCAACTCTGGCAGGCGGCAAATAGCGTTTGTCTATTTACGGTTAGCCGCCTGGAGAGTCTCTACAGCCTTAGACTTCAGATACAAGTGTTTGTTTTTTGGAACTTATGTACAATTAATTTCTTGTGTTTCATAAGTTTAAAATAAACAACTTCATCTGAAAACTGACAAATGTTGCCTTTCGCTAATAACTGAGATTACAAAGGCCCGGAAATGCCTTGTTTGCGGATCATCAAAAAGTGAAACAGCATGAAGACTGCAATCAACCAAGGCAGTACAAAGGTGTGTGCGCTATAGTAACGAGTTAGTGTTGCTTGACCAACACTCGAACCGCCGCGCAGCAAGTCGGAGATCAGAACGCCAACCACGGGAATTGCTTCTGGTACGCCGCTAACGATTTTCACAGCCCAGTAGCCAATTTGATCCCAAGGTAAGGAATAGCCTGTGACTCCAAAGGAGACTGTAATCACAGCCAGGATGACACCACTTATCCAGGTCAGTTCGCGGGGCTTTTTAAAACCACCAGTCAGATAAACCCGGAAGGTGTGCAAAATCATCATCAATACCATCATGCTGGCAGACCAGCGATGGATGGAGCGAATTAGCCAACCGAAGCTTACCTCATTCATGATGTACTCCACAGAGGAGAAAGCTTCAGTGACTGTTGGTCTGTAGTAGAACGTCATCGCAAATCCAGTAGCAAACTGGATGAGAAAGCAAACCAGGGTAATTCCACCAAAACAGTAGAAGATGTTGACGTGGGGAGGGACGTACTTACTAGTAACGTCTTCGGCGAGTGCCTGAATCTCCAGGCGTTCCTCAAACCAGTCGGAAACGTTGGCCATACAATCTCAAGTTCCTAAAAGTCGGTTGCGGTTGATAAATTCCGAAGTTCTGAATCGGCGACGAAAATTCTGATCATCTCAAGCCTCGGCATCCTGTAAGTTTGCCTTTAGGTTTTCCCGTTCGATAAAGGAAAGGGATTGCCACAGGCTAGGGTAGCAGCAGAATTGTCTACGGACTTCTAATAAGCCGCCGCTTGTGACTTCTCTCCCAATTAGCAATTTTGGGATTTTAGTAAAGGCGAGTTTTGTTTGCTTGTCAGCTTTCAGCGTGCTAAGAGTCTTCAGAAACTTTACACTCTGTAAAGAAAGAATATATTGCGATCTCTTTACGCCCCTGCACAGAAAATGGTGGACACAAAGTAGATTTTATCCTTTGATGAGTGGATACAACGCATCAGTTGAGTGAACAACTTGATGAGAGAAATGCACCACTTCTATAAAAAAAGTAACATAATCGAGAGATAGATTTCATCAACAACAGAGCAAGTGGGCATTTCTAGGCAGTTTGGGTTGAGGTGGAATTGATAATGGGGTTCATGAACAAACAAGTCTTTCGGGTTGGATTTTCATTGTTAATGGCGTTTTGGTTGGCGTTGGGTACGCTCACGCAGCCGGCGATGGCTTTGACGACGGAACAAAAGCTGGTTTCGGAAGTTTGGCGAATTGTTAATCGCACTTATCTAGATGAGACGTTTAATCATCAAAACTGGGCAGCAGTCCGGCAAAAGGTTCTGGAGAAGCCACTGACAGACTCAAATGCCAGTTATGCGGCAATTGGGAAGATGCTCAAGAGCCTCGACGATCCTTTTACCCGCTTTTTAGATCCAGAACAGTACCGCAGCTTACAGGTTAATACTTCTGGGGAACTTACTGGGGTTGGATTACAAATTGCCCTAAATCCTGAAACTGGGAAGTTGGAAGTAGTTGCTCCTATAGCAGGTTCACCAGCAGATAAAGCGGGAATTAGACCACGCGATCGCATTCTCAAAATTGAAGGCGTTTCCACAGAAAATCTTACCCTAGATGAAGCTGCGACTAAAATGCGCGGCCCGAGTGGCAGCCTTGTTACTCTCCTCATCGAACGGGACGGAGAGGCAGAAACAGAAATTAGACTGACACGTGATCGCATTGCTCTTAACCCTGTGGTTTCAGATTTGCGTGTTTCTGCTGAGGGTACGCCCATTGGCTACCTTCGTCTTACTCAATTCAATGCCAACGCCTCAACGGAATTGGCACACGCTATTTCTAGTCTAGAAAAAAAAGGCGCTGATGCCTACATTCTAGATTTACGAAATAATCCTGGGGGGTTATTACAATCAGGAATTGAAATCGCCCGTCTGTGGTTAGACTCCGGCACTATCGTCTACACTGTGAACCGACAAGGTATTCAAGGTAGTTTTGAAGCCTTTGGACCACCCCTGACGACCGATCCTCTGGTGATTTTGGTGAATCAAGGAACTGCCAGTGCTAGTGAAATTCTCGCTGGCGCACTCCAAGATAATGGTCGCGCCCAGTTGGTAGGCGAAACCACTTTTGGAAAGGGCTTAATTCAATCTTTATTTGAATTATCAGATGGTTCGGGCTTGGCAGTTACAATTGCTAAGTATGAAACTCCTCAACACCGGGATATCAATAAACTAGGTATTAAGCCAGATAAAGTGATTTCCCAAGATCCAATTAACCGCGACCAGATTGGCACGGAAGCGGATTTGCAATATCAAGCAGCAGTAGAACTTTTGAAGAAAAACTCGGTTGTGGCGGGAAAGGTGTAAAAAGTTAGGAGTTAGGAGTTAGCAAGGGAGTCAGGGGAGGCAAGAGGGTATATGTTCAGTCATTCTTTTCTCCCCCTGCTCAAGAACAGCCTGCCTCAACCAAGAAAGTTTTTAACCGAACGGTATTGCTTCCGACTCGACGCTGATTTAACCTACATGTTTTCCCACAATAATTTGACGGGCGATCGCAACTCCTAGCACCGTACTATTACTGGCAGCTTTCGTCTGAAAAAATGGTCAAATATCTTTTATATTTCTTCAGAGGTTGTTTATAAACAACAGTAAAAATTTATAACGGAATTTCAATGATAAATTCTGTCCCTTCACCCTTAACAGAGTTAAAACTTAATTTTCCACGGTGGGTTTCTTCAACTATTTGACGGGCATCGCGAGTCCTAATCCAGTCCCTTGTCCGACAGCTTTCGTAGTAAATAAATGGTCAAAAA
>NZ_CAXTNE010000063.1:0-12023 GCF_964245445.1 uncultured Nostoc sp. | reverse complement strand
GTAAATAAATGGTCAAAAATCTTTTGTTTTACTTCTTCGGTTATTCCATTACCATTATCAGCAATGATAATTTTTATCAAATTTTCTTCTAGAGAAGTTGTAATTACAATTCGATTGCAATTATGCTGAATATCCTCAAACCTGCGTCCATTATTCGATTCTTCCAAAGCATCAATAGCATTGGCTAAAATATTCATAAATACTTGATTTAATTGACCAGGAAAACATTCAATTTGGGGTATATTTCCATAGTTTGTAACTACTTCAATCGCCGGACGCTGTTCGTTTGCTTTCAAACGATGTTTCAAAATTAAAATCGTGCTGTCAATGCCTTGGTGGATATGAAATGGCACCTTATAATCTCTATCAGCACGAGAAAAAGTGCAAAGGCTGGTGCTAATATTTTTTAACCTGTCACACGCCATAGACATAGAATCAATTATCTTGGGCAAGTCTTCTAGGCTGTAATCCAAGTCAATTTCTTCGGCATGGTCAAGAATCTCTTTACTTTTACTGGGTAAAGTTTCTTGATAAAGTCTAAGATGTTCAAAAATATCAGCAACAGTAGGTTTAGCTTGTTTGAGACTGGCATCAATGAAACCCAGAGGATTATTCATTTCGTGAGCTACGCCAGCAACTAAATTACCCAGTGCTGACATTTTTTCACTTTGGACTATTTGTAATTGAGCATTTTGTAGATCGATTAGTGCTTGTTGCAAATCAAGCGATTTTTGCTGCAAGGCAAGTTCTGATTGTTTGCGTAAGCGAAGCTCGTCGTAGACATCGCTAATATCAATTACCACCCCGTCCCATAGAATTGCGCCATCGGCTTGTCGCTCTGGCCGAGAAGCAGATTGAATCCATTTTACGGTTCCTGAAGGCAGAATAATGCGCCATTCTAGCTCAAATGGTGTGAGATTTTGGGCAGAGTAGGCGATCGCTTGTACAATTGCTGGCTCATCGTCAGGATGATTCATGGCGTAAAGGCTATGCGTCCCTGCCATGACTGACTCTGGCTCTAACCCATATAAATCGAAACAGCCAGAGCTAACATAAGGTGTTGAAGTTGAACCGTCAGCCGCTAGACGGAATTGGTACACCATCCCAGGAATATTATTCGCCAAATTATGGAAGCGGGTTTCACTAGCCTGCAATTTTGCTAGAGATTGTGTTAATTGTTGAGCAGAGTTTTGAGAATCGCGATAAAGTCGGGCATTTTCCAAAGAAATTGCAGCTTGAGCGCAAAGTAAGTTTAGTAGTTCGACGCGATCGCTTGTAAAGGCTCCGGTTGCCAAATTGTTTTCTAGATACAATATGCCTAGCAACTTTCCCTGATGCAAAATCGGGCAGCATAAGATACTTTTGGGCTGCTGTCGTTGAATATACGGATCATTAATTAATTGCGGATGCACTGTGGCATCAATAATCACTTTTGGTTGTAAGCTGCGTTTGACGGTATTAATTAAACCAACTGGCACATCAACACAGTCTTCAATAGATTGTGGGTTGAGCAATATCGGGTAAAAATCGACTTTAGCAGCCTGTTTCTGTACACCGTTCAGGGAAAGCTGTGCTGACGCCTGAATTAGTAAACGATCTGACTCCAATAGCATGAACACACACTTATCGGCTCCCGCATTTTCAATGACGATATGCAGTAATGCTTTTAGCAGTTTTTCGAGTTCGATTTCCCCTGAAATAGTTTGATAAGCTTTGAGAATGGCAGCTAAATCTAAAGCAACAGAGACGCTACTACTACTGGAAGTGACGGAACTGGTGGAAGTGGCGGAACTGGTGGATGTCACACTCCCCAATGTGAACATAGTTTCGTGAGTGGAGAGGGGAGAACGGGTTTGCTCAAGGATAGGGGCGAGGAGTTGGGGATAGCGTCGTTCCAAGTCGGCGACTTTGGCTTTAGCACCCCAACGAGCATAGCCGTAGTAAGATTGGGTCAGGTATTCCCCAGCTATGCGCTGTTTGCCCCAATCGAGGTAAAATTTGGCGGCTAGTTCGTTCGCCAATGCAACTTCTTGGATATAACCGTTTTCTTTGGCTGCGGTGATGGCGCGATCATATAATTCTATCGCCTCCGATTTCTGTCCTAGAACGCGATACCGTTCTGCTTCAACCAAATAAAACTTTTGTAAATGATTGGCTGGAATATAGCTGGCCCAAGTTTTGATCTTTTCCTGATTTTTGCTCACCCGCCCAAGAATGTGTTGTTGTTCTGTTTCGGAAACTTGGGAATAGATTGCTAGATGAGCTAGAGAATCATAGGTGTGGAAGATTGGAACCACAAATAATCCTATTGCACCGCCTAGATAATTTTCAGTAGCGATCGCAGCTTCTACTGCAAGTTCAAACTTCCCAAACAGATAACCCAGAAAAAGTTTACTCACATAGAAATAGTACAGCGCAGTTTGATCGCCTGAGTGCTGGAGGACTGGCAGCATTTGCTCTTGATTGAAAGCCTTACCAACCAATTGCCATACTTGGGCACCATCGCCGATTAAATTCAAAACCCCTTGTTGAAAAATAGTCAGATGGCTGAGAAGTCCTTCTTGTTTGAGGTGAGTAAGTTGAAAGCGGAAGGCATCACTTTCCCGACTTAGCTCTCCGAGTTCTTTCCCGACAAACAAAGAGTGCATGACGTAACCGAATGCACAAATGGTAGATGATTCTAAATCTCCCGTTTCCAGCCCAATTTGATAGCCTTCCCGAAAAAGCCTTAAGGTGTTCCTGAGCGGCTCTTTCCAATGCAATACACTACAGCATACTGCGACATAAGTTCTGGCTTTCAACTTTTTGGCATTAAACTGTTCGAGTAATTTGAGTGCTAGTTGTCCAAACTGATAGCCGCGTTCAATGTCTCCTACCGCCCCACAAAGCAGCAGTCCATAGTAAGCATAACCATTTATAGAGTCTGAGGTATTGCCATACTGAACAGATAAATTTACTTGCTCAAGGATAATAAATGGTAAGAGTGTTGGAGCAACAACATAGGCAGAAGAAGAGACACCTACGAGAATCCGCATAGCGGCTAATTTGTCTGACTCTATCATCTGATGTAGAGCCATTAAATCTGGCGGTTGCCTTCCAGCTAAAATGGATTTGGTTACATCGAAAGCCGATGCAATATCTGATTCGCGCGGCTGCTTTGGAAAATGGATTCCTAACTGCTCTAAAATCTTGAGAGCAAGCTCCACGCCCCGTAGAAATTGATGTTGAGCTTGAGCGGCTTGAATTTGGATTTCATAGACTTTAACGGTATCCAATAAGGTTCTAGCATTTTCCAAAATGACTGCTGGAAATTGTGCCATCTGCTCAAAGTTGCCACTTAGATAAGCTGCTTCGGTGGCAGCTTCATAAAGTGTCAGGGTTAGTTCATATTCTGTTTGCCACCGCTCCTGTGCAAGCATTGCAATACCTATAGTGGCATACTCAAATGCGGCGGCGTATGCTGTTGCAGCTATTGCTTTTTGTGCAGCTTGTAAATTGAGTTGAGCGAGTTCTGTTTTCTGAGATGGATCGACAATTAAGCTATTTCCGATATTGAGTTGATTGACAATCTTAAATAGTTTTTCGTCCTGTTCTGAGGCTGGTGTATGGTTCAGCAAAAGTTGCCCAATTTTCAGGTGAGTAACCTGTTTTTGCTGGTTGGGAATGAGAGAGTAGGCTGCTTGCTGAACGCGATCGTGCAAGAATTTGTAAACTGTCATTTGTCCTCTCTTACAAAGTTCTGCTTGGAGGAAACCTCCGCTCAGACTTTGCGCTTTGTCATTTGTCATTTGCAAATGACCAATCACCAATGAGGAATCCTGATAAAACTTGTAGACTTCATTGGTTGGAATCACAAATCCTTCTTGCAATGCTTTCCACAAGTCCGAAGCGGTTTCTGTCTGCGACTTTTCATAGACGATCGCCAGCGTCGCCAAATCAAACTGATTGCCAATACAAGCTGCCAGTTTCAAAACATCTTGAGTGTTGGGTGGCAATCTATGAAGCTGTTGTGCCATAAATTCCACTACATCATCGGTGAGAGCGAGCGATCGTACTTGCGTCACATCACACTGCCAAAAACCTTCCTCCCAATCAAAGGTAATCAGCTCATCCTCATGCAGCGCTTTCAGAAACTGAGTCGTGAAAAAGGGATTGCCTTTGGCTTTTTGATAAACCAACTCTGTCAACGGCAATGCCTGTTCAGTTGCACAACTGAGCGAATCGGCGATTAAATGGTTCACATCTGCTTGACTCAAGGGAAATAGAGTCAAAGTGTTGACGCAAGAAGATTCCTTTTTGATTTCATCTAGCGTCAACATGAGTGGATGAGCTGCAAATACCTCGTTATCGCGGTATGCGCCAATAATGAATAGATAACCGCGATTGCTCTCGGCCATCAACAGCTTCAGCAAATTGAGCGATGCCGAATCTGCCCACTGTAAGTCATCGAGAAACATCACCAACGGATGCTCTGGTGTGGTGAAAACTTGAATAAACTTTTGGAACAGCAGATTGAAACGGTTCTGTGCCGCACTGCCCGATAATTTAGCGATGGCTCCGCCAACGCCAGGGGCGAACGCAGGCTGTTTGCCGATCATCTGCTCTAGTTCAGGAATCACCTCGATCAAGACTTGCCCATTCTCTCCAACTGCCGCTAAAATCTTGCTCTGCCATTTCTTTAGTTGGGTATCGCTTTCACTAAGCAACTGTCCTATCAGGTCACGAAAGGCTTGCACAAAAGCAGACAGAGGAATATTGCGGTTGAATTGGTCATACTTACCTTTGATGAAGTAACCGTTCCACCGCACAATCGGCTTATGCACTTCATTAACGACTGCGGTTTTGCCAATGCCAGAGAAACCTGCTACCAGCATCAGTTCACAGCCACCATTGGCAACATGGCCAAATGCTTCCAGTAACGTCTGTACTTCCGATTCGCGTCCGTAGAGTTTTTCTCTGATGAGAAAGCGATCGCTAATATCTCGCTGTCCCAACTCAAACCAGTTATGTTTGCCTGTTTCTCGCCATTGTTCTAGGCAAGTAACGAGGTCATGTCTAAGTCCCAACACACTCTGATAGCGGTCTTCCGCGTTCTTCGCCATCAATTTGCGGATAATTTCACCCAGCATCAAGGGCAAATCGGGGTTGAAATCGCAGGCTAAGGGTGGAAGTTTCGCAATGTGGCAATGCACCAACTCCATTGGTTCCTGGGATTCAAAGGGCAGTTGTCCACTCAGTAGTTCAAAGAAAGTCACACCTAATGAATAAAAATCGCTGCGGTAGTCAATACTCCTGTTCATCCGTCCAGTTTGCTCTGGCGACAGATATGCTAGCGTTCCCTCCAACCCGTTAGGACTTTGGATCTCCTGGGTTTCTCGTGGTAGAAGCGACGCAATACTGAAATCAATCAGCTTAATTTGTTTGGTGTCAGGATGAATTAAAATGTTGGCTGGTTTAATGTCTTTGTGAATGACGCGTTGTTGATGTAACTGGTGTAGCGTGTCTAGCAGTTGCAGAACAATGGGTAAGAATTGCTCTAAAGTCAGTGTTTTTCCTTGAGTAAATTGCCGCAAGGAAATACCACCATCCTCCATTACCAGGGCATAGCCATTGTGATAGGTCCAGGCTATAGGGTTTGATAATGCCAGAAATATCTAAGTTTTTAGCGATCGCATATTGGTTGCGAAACTGTACTAATTCGCTAAAAGTTGGGTATTCTCGTTTTAAGAGCTTGATGACAACTGGTAGGCGATCACATTCTCGTACTGCCCGATAAACTTGGGTACGAGAACCTGAATAAAGTTGCTCTAAGATTTGGTAGCCAGCGATCCTTAAAGTTCCATCAGCTTTTGCGCTCATAAATTTTTACGGGAATTCCTGTGTACTAAAGTTAGAATTCCCAGGACAATATCTTGCTTAACAAATATTACAAAACTTGCATTAGGGACTGGGGATTGGGGATTGGGGATTGGGCAAGAGAGAGGGAGTTAAAACTTAGACGCTGAGCTTCAGAAGGTGGAAGTTGAGCTTCAGGAGGTGAACATTGAGCTTCAGGAGGTGAACATTGAGCTTCAGAAGGTCGACTTTTAAGTTTTAAAGGACTTCCAGAAAATAAATTATCCAATTTACTCAGATAATATTTTTCTTTCTCCCCCAGCAAGACAGCTAATAGCCCCCCTGCCTACACCGCGATAAAATATTTTTTTAGTTGGAAGTCCCTAACTCCCCATGCCCAATGCCTCAAAAAGGCTGTATCCGCAGCAAAGCTGATAAATCTAGAGAGGCAAGGTGTTGATAAGCCTGATCCATAAATCGCTTGCCCCTGAGAAAGCCTGTATTAGCACCGGGACAAATGTAGCGGAGAGTTTCTGATGTAAAATTTTCTAACAAGAATCGAAGACTCTGAATTTGCCTAGGCCAGTGAAAGGTTTTAGCTGTCCGTAATGGTACTGGTTCACCGTGCTGGTTAGGGAGTAAATGACGACCAGAAAACAATATACCTCCAAGTTCACTGTAGTAGAAGCAAGATGAACCGGGAGAATGACCTGGTGTCCAAATCGCTTGGGCTGCGGCATCAAGCGTAAATTCCTGCCTGAAGGTAGTTAAGGTTAAGCCTGGTAACAAATAAGCTTCTTGCTCTTGAATCAACACCTCGCAGCTAAAGATTTGCTGAAATTCAGCAGTCTTGCCAATCGCGCCTCGATGGGTGAGAAATAACCAACGCACGCCTCCATGCGATCGCAAAAAATCTTGATTTGTTTGGTCTAGGGCAGGGCAGTCTATGAGGATATTGCCTTCATTTCTTACAATAAGATAAGAGGTTCCCCCTAATGTGTCCCGATTGGGTGGAAAAGCAAAAATGCTCTCTTGTGCGAAGTCCGATTGCAGAGAACCTCCGCTAAGAACTTCGTTAGGGAAAACAGCCCGTGGTGGCTTAGTTGTATGGCTTGGCACTTGAGGTAGAGGGCACATAATCAAAGAACCGAAACTGAGGAGTTGTAGACAATGTGGTTACAGTGTGGAAATTCTAAAGAATTGAAACTTGAGCGTTAACCGGCACTGTTAACCATTGTGAAAAAAATTGGGATTTGAGGTCTGCCTTGTAGTTAATGCTATGGTGCTGAAGCTACGTGGGACGTTTTGTTAAAATTACTGAAGATAATATGGCATTTTGGTTTCTGTTTATCCTCCTACTGGGGCTAGCTACTTATCTAATGGTGCAGCACAGCGTCGCTCAGATCACCCGGACGCCAGTATGGTTGTTGTGGCTGGTTTTAATGGCACCAGCATTACTGTTGAGTGGATGGACGCTGCTGTATGGGCCAAAACAACCTCCACCGCCAGCGCTGATTCTTTGGTCGATATTTGTCTCCACAGTGTTGTACTGGACGTTGTTTCAATGGGGGCGTCGATCGCCAACAGATACACAGGCCCAAACCCAACCCCAAGCCTCAGAATCACAGCCGACTATCCAGCCTATCCTAGAACCAATAGTGCGTCCCATTGAGCCAACGGAAGAGACTCAACTACGAAATTGTTTTCCTTGGTCTGTATACTACGTTCAAAATATTGAGTATCGACCACAAGCCGTGATTTGCCGTGGTCAGTTGCGAACTAAAGCTAGCAACGCCTACCAGCAGATTAAAACTAATATTGAAGCACAATTTGGCGATCGCTTCTTGCTGATCTTTCAAGAAGGTTTAAATGACAAACCTTTCTTTGTGCTGGTTCCCAACACTCAAGCTGCTAAAGAGAGAAATACACCACGACGCGAACAAGAACGCTTAACTCGTCCAGGATTAGCACTTCTACTGCTAGCAGCTACTTTGGTAACTACTACCTTGGTGGGAGTGGAAATTGCTGGTGTTTCTCTACCGCCCCTACGGGAAGTCGGTTCTTTGTTCAAAGTTCTATCTAACCCAGATGTTCTATTCAAGGGATTGCCTTATGCTTTAGGGTTAATGACTATTTTGGGTATTCACGAACTTGGACATTATTTAACGGCTAAATTCTACAAGATTCGCTCGACGTTGCCTTACTTTATTCCCATACCTTTCTTTTTGGGAACTTTTGGTGCATTTATTCAGATGCGTAGTCCGATTCCTAACCGCAAAGCTTTATTTGACATTAGTATCGCTGGGCCAATTGCAGGCTTTGTGGTGACTGTGCCATTACTAATATGGGGTTTGGCTCATTCTGATGTGGTTTCCATCACTGAAAAAACCCGACTTTTAAATCCTGATGCCCTTAATCCCAAGTATTCCATTTTACTAGCACTACTCTCGAAGTTAGCCTTGGGTAGTCAGTTAACGGCAAAATCAGCCCTTGATTTGCATCCAGTTGCAGTAGCTGGTTTTTTGGGACTAATTGTTACAGCCTTAAATTTAATGCCTGTGGGACAGCTAGATGGAGGTCACATTGTCCATGCGATGTTTGGACAACGAACTGCGATGGTAATTGGTCAAATTGCTCGCGTGTTATTGCTATTACTGGCTTTAGTAAGAGAAGAATTTTTGGTGTGGGCAATTATCTTATTATTTATGCCCTTGATTGATGAGCCTGCACTGAATGATGTCACTGAATTGGATAATCAACGTGACGTTTGGGGATTACTGGCAATGGGATTGCTGATTGTAATTATTTTGCCACTACCGCAGGCGATCGCTAACTTTTTGCAAATTTAAAAAGTTTCAACGCCAAGAGAAATATATCTAAATTTTTTCCCCACTATGGAATCAACCACAGTTTGGTATTTTGTTATTTGCACTTCTTCTAATGTAAAAAGGTGCGTTATAGACATTAGTCCTAACGCACTGAAAAACGCAGTAAAAATTTAGGATGGTGCGTAAGAGAGCGGCATAACACAGCCTACAAAACTAACTCGATACTGAATTAGCCGCCTCGGAAGCCTTCGCAGCTGGTGGAAAACCACCCATGCGAATCTCTGAAGTAAAGGAAGCGATACTAAATCCATCAAAACTCTTGAGGACATTTACCCGCATTCGTAAATTGGGGCTAGCAAACCACAGACGCTCTTCTAACGACATGGTTTCATCCTCTATAGTTAGGATTAAAGCACCATCACTGTCAAATTTATAGTGTCCGGCAACTGGAGTTTTATCGGCATCAACCATTTCTCGCAGTAGCTTACCTTCAGCTGGATTATCTGCATCAGTTACAGAAACTAACACAGTTGAACCACTGTGTTTTGCTTGATCTTTTCCTATTGTGCCATTCCAGGTAATTTTGGCAGCACAAGAGGCGGAACTAGAATTAATTTCGTACTGTTGACACAGTTTTATCACTTGTGGATCATCTAGTGCCAGCGCCTCAATGATGATGTCTGACTTGCTATCTTCAGATTGGTTAAAAGCCAAATGTTGACTAGTACGATGAGAAAACCATTTACCAGTACTTAACTGAAAAAACTCTTCAATATTCATGAATAAAATTACCCTGCATCAAAATGCTAAAATTCCCACTTAATTATTATTAAAAGGTAGCAGGATTTAATATTAAGCTTGATTGCCTATTTCCTCAAGCTTCTTGAGGCCAATCCTAGCTGCCTCAGCAACGTTGAAATGATTGTCTTTTTCTAGGTATTTTAAAGCTGAAACACTCTTGGGAGTAGGAAGATTACCCAAAGCTTCTGCCAAACGCTGCCTTACTAACCAATCATCTGATTGGGCAAAGCGCAGGATCTGATCGACTGACTCAATGTCTTGAATTTCTCCCAGTGCAGAGATTGCAGCTTGTTGCAACACTACTTCTTTGCTATCCAATGCCTGAATAAGTATTTGATGGGCACGAGGGTCTTTAATGTTACCTAAAGAAACGGCTGCACTAAAGCGCACTAGCCAATCAGTATCTTCATAAAATGCCCGTGAAAGTACCTCAAAGGCTCTGGCATCACCTAAATATCCTAAAGCACCAGCAGCATCAGCGCGTATCCCATAATCGGGGTCATTTTCGAGAATTCTGACCAAAATTGAATAACACTCTGGTGTCGGCTTGATTCCAAGGGCAAAAATTGCCATAGATCGCAGTTGCAAAGATTCATCATCTAGTACCTTTTTAATCAAAGGAACTGCATCTTCAGGGGACGCATGACGCAGATTGGCTAGGGCTACCATGCGATCGCGTAAATTTGGACTTTCTAACTGAGTAGAAATTTCTTGTAAGCTTAGAGCTGCCATTTAGTTCAAAGCGTTTTATTTACTTATCTTAATTTACCTGATCCGTTCATCAGGCTGTCGCCATAGTGAAGTAGGAGTTTGGCCACTTTACAAAATGGCTCAATTATGAGTGAAAAATAAACAAATGTTACAAGAGGAGGCCGAGGGCAGGAGGAAAGAAGTATTAATGAAAACTTTAGTTGTGAGTATAAAGCTTATTAGTATAAAATGTTGGCTTTTTTCCTCAAACTTTACTTACTTCTCCCTTAAAACTAGCCGCGAACAAGTTGGGAAAACCGCAAGGGCATAGTGGCTCTCCAACCAACGCCACTTTCAGTTTTTAGCCTTAACAACATTCCGTGGGTTTAAGTCCCCGGCAACAAAGAAGCCGCAAGTATGTGGAAAGCGGAGTCTAAATCGCCGTTACAAAACTGTACTTCCGACTTCCGACTTCTTTAACTAAACCATATTGCTTTTTAAAGAACCTGACTATTTGTAGAAATCTAGTTCAAACTATATATTTAGACTAGCTTTGAGAACGGAGAGGGGGGGATTCGAACCCCCGTTAAGTTTCCCTAAACAGACTTTCCAGGTCTGCGCCTTAAACCACTCGGCCACCTCTCCAGGTGCCACAAGTTACGATCATACTATAGAATCGCAGAAAATGCAAAGATAAAGAAAGATATTTTAGATTGAATCTGAAAGTCCCAATTCCAAAACGCAAATCCAGATGTCCCGTACATACATAATTAGAGTTCGCGATCGCGCCACTGGCCAAACCCACACCCTACAAGTCCCAGAAGACCGCTACATCCTGCACTCTGGCGAAAAACAAGGGGTAGAACTGCCGTTTTCCTGCCGTAACGGGGCTTGTACCACTTGTGCGGTGAGAGTTTTATCGGGAGAAATTTACCAACCCGAGGCGATCGGATTGTCGCCAGATTTACGTCGGCAAGGTTATGCCTTGTTATGTGTGAGTTACCCCCGTTCTGACTTGGAGGTGGAGACACAAGACGAAGATGAAGTCTATGAACTCCAGTTTGGCCGGTATTTTGCTAGGGGTAAAGTGAAAGCGGGTTTACCGTTAGATGAGGAATAAACAATTGAATAAGGCAGGAGGTTTTGCTCATCAACCCCACCTGAACGACGAGAGTCACTTGAAGAACTTGGGGATTCAAACCCAAGCTACCTCTGGTCGCAGCATGAGGCAAAAGACATTATTCCTCCTGCCTCTTTTGTTCAAAATCACCGATCGCGCAATGACGACCATAGGCGAAATTTTAATGCCTATGCGTCTTGGTGATTGGGTGCGAAAAATAGCGATTTTGGCTTGCTTGTTGCTCTTGATAAGTTGTCAAGGTAAAAACCAACTGCCAAACAATGAGGCTCAGGTAAAAGTAGCGCGGATAGTTAGTGGGCAAAGTTTGGAAGTGGTAGGCATGGCTGAACAACCAAATTTAATTTCCCAAGTGCGGTTAGTTGGCATTGATGCACCAGATTTGCGACAGCGACCTTGGGGGGACGCAGCAAAAGAACAGTTAGAGAATCTAATTGGAGGTGCAGAACAATCGGTAACGCTGGAGTTTGATTTAGAAACAAAAGACAAAATCGGGCGAACTCTAGCTTATGTGTGGAAAAATAAGGTGTTGTTGAATGAGGAATTAGTGAAACAAGGGAATGCAATGTTTGTAGAGCGATCGCCTAACCACAAATATGATCAGCGTTTAGAACGTGCCCAACAATGGGCTAGACTTATGGGCCAAGGAATCTGGAACCCAGAAAAACCCATGCACCTCACTCCCGCCGAGTTTCGCCGTCAAAATCTTTGAAGAGTGGAGAGTGAAGGAG
>NZ_CAXTNE010000062.1:0-31289 GCF_964245445.1 uncultured Nostoc sp. | reverse complement strand
TACAACCCCGTTTCTGCCTGGATTAGAGACTTTTTTTTTACGTCGAACTCAGGTATATTAAGATCATCCTTCTCCATGTAATACACGGATAAACCTCTGCTACCTAATGGGCTAAACTTACGGTGTAATACATGGAAAAGCGGTTATGAAACGTGATATCCAGGGGAAGTTTGCCCTGAAAAATGAAGACTATCGTTTAGTTCGCTCGTTAAGACTAACTGATTCCACTTGGGTCGCTTTGGGCATCACATCTGAATGTTTGGGTCTTACTAGGGCTGACTATTTAGAGCAGATCATTCGTGAAAAGGCTCTGCCAAGTACAGTTCCTCCAAGTAATACACGGGAAAAAGACTCCATGCCTTCCCATGTAATACATGGGAAGGCATGGAGTCTCTACCGAGTAATACACGGCATGAGGAGGAAATAGAAGTAGTCATTCCAGAAATACAAAACCTCAATCAAAATAATGCTGTATTGATGGAGCGAAAAGCAATTGCTTTCTCCCAAATAGAACTTGAGCTTTTACGCGATCGCATTTTGCTTGACTTGAAATTAGGCAAGCAAGCCCCTGGATACAAAGCTGTTCAAAAAGCTCTTAATCGTTTCATCGCTGAATTGACTTACCCAAACACGAGCGTTTTTTGACTTCGCCAACAGCATCCGTTGCTACTCACGCCCCATTTTAAATGATTATCATTCTTCAAAAGTCCTGTCTCTTATTTTTTTTGGAATGATTTATTCTAATAATTTATTTTTTGTTGGAAGTCCCTTAATTTGCGCTTCATAACAGCTTCCCCAGCTCTACCCCTACTCCTTCAAGCCATATCTGACCTAAGATGTTAAGTATGAATTCAACATCCGATTCTTCTTCATACGGGTGGCGTAACGAAGAAAGCACGATTTGTCCAGCAGCACGCTCTGGATGCTGCACTGCCATAGCACTCAACGTTCGCCCAGGACCAACTTGCAGCAATATCCGCTCTGGTTTTTTAAAAAGTTCTTGCAAACCTTCTGAAAAGCGCACAGTTTGGCGCATATGTCTAGCCCAATAGTTCGGATCTGTTGCTTGGTCTGTTGTAATCCAAGTCCCGGTGACGCTAGAAATATACGGTATTTGAGGTGGTCTAAGAGTCATTTTTTCTACATAAGATTTAAATGGCTCTATGATGGAGTCCATTTCCTGTGAGTGAGGAGCATGGGAGGCATCTAAAGGAAGACACATCACATCTTTCTGGCTGAGTCGGTCGTTTAATTCCTCTAGAGCTTTTGCAGGACCTGAAACAATGCAAAGGTTTGGTCCGTTAATTGCAGCTAGGGAGAGAGTCTCGCCTAAAAATGGGCGCACTTCCTTCTCTGAAAGCTCAATGGCAAGCATGGCTCCACTAGGAAGTTCCTGTATAAGTCGTCCACGGACAGCTACTAGTTCTAATGCATCTTTTAAGGAGAAAACGCCAGCAAGAGTTGCTGCAACATATTCACCAAGGCTATGACCTATCATTGCTTGAGGAAGCACGCCCCACTCTTGCCACAACTTAGCTAAAGCATACTCAATTACAAAGAGTGCTGACTGTGCAATCAATGTTTGTTGAAGCTGCTGCGTGGCAACGTTTGTCTGTTTTTCATCAGGATATATTATGTTGCGAATGTCCAGGTCTAAGTGAGGCTTTAAAAATTCTGAGCAGATATTAACTTGTTCTTGAAATGTCTTCTCAGTTTGATAAAGTTCCAATCCCATATTTACATACTGCGCTCCCTGCCCTGGAAACATAAACACAACAGGTCGATCTTCAGACTCTTGCAAGCGTGTAAAAACTTTTTTGGAATCGAGTGTTTTTAGGGCAGTCACAGCATTATTAAGGGTATCACAAACAAGCATCCGGCGATGCTTAAAAGCTTTTTCACGAACTTGATAGGAGCCAGCAATATCAACAAAGTCTTGATTGGTAGATCGTTTTAAGTGTTCAATCAGATTTGCGGTTTCCGTCTCTAAAGTAGAGCTTGTTTCTGCGGAGAGTACTAACAAGTGCCAAGAACGAGGTTTTTCTAAAGTTTTATTCATTTGATTCTCCTAAAGATATAAATCCACTACGCAAAATTCTCTCTGTGTATTATCACTTAGCAGCTTGATGTGCTTATTTTAAATTAGAGACAGTTGTTGATGTTAATCCCACCTGTTATCGGTTTAAAGTTTTTGTTTCTGCTATAACTTGCTCTTCAATAACTGATGCTAATTCGGCTACAGTTGGATTTTTAAATATAACAATCGGAGGAATGTCTGTTGGAAATATTTTTTGTAACTGAGAAATAATTTTAATCGCGACTAAGGAGTTACCTCCCAAACTGAAAAAACTATCATAAACACCTACTTGTTCAATACGGAAAACCTTTTGCCAAATATCAGCAATCTTTTGCTCAGTATTAGACCTGGAGGCAACATAGCTATTTTGTAAATTCAGTCGCTGACGTTGTTGTTGTGCTATTTGAATTGATTCTTGTTCTTGTTCTTGTGATGGTAGAACATTCGTACCTGACTCTTTCTGAGTTTTCTCCCATTGCTCTTTTTGAGATTCTCTTTGGTGGTGTTGGCGCTCGAAGAGATAGGTCGGTAAAGGAAGTGTACTAGAATGGCGATTTCCATAGAGTTTCGACCAATCCACTGACACTCCAGCTAGCCAGATTTGACCCAGTGTGTTGAGCGAGAACGCCAGATCCGATTGTTGATTATAGGAGTTTGGTAATGAGGCGAGTACTAGCTGTTCTGATACGTTGGCGCTAGCTGGGTGTTGCAGCGCCATACTACCCAAAGTTTGGCCTGGTCCAACTTCTAAGAAGATTTGAGTCGGCACTTGCCATAATGTTTCAATTCCATCAGCAAAACGTACAGTTTGACATAAATGCCTGCCCCAATAACTTGGATTAGTGGCTTCCATTGCTGTAATCCAAGTTCCTGTGACATTGGAGATGTACGGAATTTGAGGAGGCTTGAGGTCAAAGCTTTTGACCAACTGGATGAACAACTCCAAAATTGCCTCCATAATTGGAGAATGAAAAGCATGAGTAGTTTGCAACTGCTGACAAGCTATCCCATCTGTCAAGAGATGCTGCTCTAATTTAGCTATCGCCTCTGTAGGTCCTGCAACTACACAGAGCTGAGGTCCATTGACAGCAGACAAGCACAGATGCTCTGTGAGCAGTGGCTGTAGTTCCATCTCTGAGAGGGAGACTGCTAACATTGACCCGGCGGGTAATTGTTGAATGAGTTGACCTCTTTTAGCAACCAGAGCTAAAGTCTCCTCCAGAGATAAGACACCAGCTAAAGTTGCCGCTACATACTCGCTGATGCTGTAACCAATAAGCGCCTGAGGCTTTATCCCCCATGCCATCCACATCTGGGCTAGCGCATACTCAATGACAAACAGTGCTGGTTGAGCAATATAGGTTTGATTTAGTTTTTGAGTATTGACATCTACTGGAGTTTGGTCACGTTGCAGCATCCGTCGTAAATCTAGCTTCTGGGAAGACATTACTGCGGCTGGATTGCTTGTTTGTCGAACTTGCTCGGCTTGTTGCTGATGAGGATAAAGTACATCTCGCAAGTCAAAACCCAGGTGAGGTTTGAGGAGTTCTGAGCAACGAGCTATATATTCGCGAAAAGTTGGCTCAAGCTGATAAAGCTGTAAAGCCATATTGACATATTGCTCTCCTAAGCCAGGAAACATGAAAACTACAGACCGATTGTTAGTTTCTTGGATACTGCTGTTGAAAATACGTTTGGGGTCTCTGGTTGTCAGCGCTTGCGCTGCATCTTGGCGATCGCAACACACTAGTATCCGACGATGATTAAATGCCTGACAATCAATTTGGAGAGTATAAGCTAAATCAGTAAAGTTAATTTCAGAATTTTGGTTTAAAAACTCAGCTAAATTATCAGTTGCTGTCTCCAAGCCTGATTCTGTTTTGTCAGACAACACCAGTAATTGCCACGGCTTAGGAGGGTCCGATTGTTTACTGCTATTAAATGTTAAAGAACTGTTCATTATTACCTCTATTTTTTAAATTGTCGGTTATATATGTCACAAAAAACAGATATTAAATTTAATCTAAGATTTGCAGATATACATGCTCAGGAAAAGAATGTATATGCTTTAATTTATTATCATCAAAAATCATCAGACCATTTTGATTATTAAGTTCTTTAAATCCGGCAAATTTATAAGTAATATACATCATCCTATTTCTATCATTTGAGACAAACTCAGCACACAATTTAACATTTTGATTGTTTGCCATAGATATAATATGATTGAGCATAATTGTCCCTACGCCTCTAGACATAACACGGCAGGACATTAGTAAGAGCTTTATTGTCCATATTGTATCTTGACATTCAACAAGAGCTAATCCAATTTTTCCGTAACTTCCATACTTATCATCCAAGCTAGCAATTAGTAGCTTATGCTTATCTGATTGACGAAAATGGTTAAGTTCTTCGTAAGAGTATGTATAACCTGTTGTATTTAATTGGTTTGTGCGTACTGTTAATTCTTCAGCTCGTTGTAAATCCTCCTCTTTAGCAGAAGAGATGGTAAAATGCATCTTTAGAGTAGCTAAAAAGTCTTCTTTAGAACCGACGAATTCTTCCTCAACCTGATTGCGTTTTATATCGCTGAGATACATAAATCTTCTATTCTTGGAATCCTTTGTAATAAAACGAGGATTCATTTCAGGCATATCTAGCAACTGCTCGAGGTTAGCTGTATTGATACAGAGAACGTCAGGTAATGAAAAATTTACCTCTTCCAACTCAAATGGTTGGTCATCAATGAAAGCTATTGCATCTATTCCAATATTGATTGATTGGGCAATTTTTTGAATAGAGGAAGCCTTGGAGTTCCAATTGATTTGTGGATATATAAAATACTCATGTAATCCAAATTCTTCCAGCTTCAACATTGCTTGATGATGTTCATTTCTGCTAGCTACAGATTGTAATATCCCTCGACTGTCCAAATTTTTGATGATGTCAATGACATTATTCTGCAAGAAAACTCGATCATCTTCTAGTAAGACACCATGCCATATAGTGTTATCAAGATCCCAAACGACACACTTGATAGATTTTTTCAATTGTTGTTTATTTTCTGCTTGTTCAGCACTTAAATTAATCATCTTTTTGATTCCTATTACTAATTGTATAGACACTAAGTTGGAGTAGGTGAAAACATATATTGTTGATAACCATACTCAGCAATGGTAATCTGTTGAATCTGAGTACTCCCTTCGATAATCTCCATGATTTTGGCGTCTCGAAAATACCTCTGAACAGAGCATTCACTACTACAACCATGACCACCATGAATTTGTACAGCATCGCTTGCCACTTTAGTCGCGGTTGTAGAAGCAAAATACTTAGCAATTGAGGTTTCCATAATCGATCTAGGATCGCCAATGTCTTTCAAGTAGCCTGCCTCATAACACAATAGTCTCGCTGCTTTCACATTAGCGATCGCCTCAGTCACCATTTGTCGAATTAATTGGTGGTCTTTCAAATAAACATCAAACTGCTTTCTTTGGCTTGTATACTGAATGCAGGCTTCAAGACAGGCTTGGGCAATACCTATACAGCCCCAAGCTACACTGTATCTACCATAATCTAAGGCAGAAGATGCTACATAGGAAAAACCAAAACCCTCTTTACATACAAGGTTTTCTCGTGGAATCCGACAATTATTTAGGTGCAATTCTGCTAACATTGAAGCTCTAGTACCCAACATGCCAAAAATTGGTTTAACTAAGAGCCCTGGTGTGTTTTTTTCAACTAAAAAAGCAGTTGGTTTACCTTCACACTGAGCAAATATCAAAAAAATATCAGCAATTTGCCCATAGGTAATCCACTTCTTTTGCCCATTTAAGATATAAAACTCTTCAGAAACTGTTGCTGTCGTCTCCACTTTTTTAGCATCACTGCCCACATTAGGTTCGCTTAAGCCAAAAGCAGCGATCGCTTCACCAGAAGCGAATTTGGGAATCCAATGCTCTTTTTGAAACTTGCTGCCCCACTTGAGGATGGCATGAGTGACCATAGAGTGAACTGTAAGCAAGCTTCGCACTGAAGAACATCCCCGTCCCATTTCTTCATTTAGGAGACCGTAAGTTATCATGTCCATACCACTGCCGCCTCTTTCTTTAGGCACAATGGCACCTAGATAACCTTGTTGAGCTATTCTTTGAATTAGTTCCCTCGAAGTCCGTTCTTCTTGGTCAGCCCTATCTGCATCAGGGACAATCTCTTCATCTGTGAAAGCTCGGAATTTAGCTTTAGCCTCTTTTTGCTGAGGAGTTAATTCTATTTGCATCCCTTTCACTTAAGTGTTAACAAATGTTAATGCCTAATATTCTTTACTTCAATTCTGTGCAGATATAGCCAGCTTTTTTTCTAAAAAGCTGCTCATGGCATTAATACTGCTGAAGTTTTCAATTTCAAGGTCTTCATTTTCAATCGTTATTTGAAACTCTTTCTCTAAAAAGAGAACTAGCTGCATAGCAAACATCGAATTCACAAAGCCAAGAGAGAATATATCTTCATCTTCTTGAAATTCATGATGACCAAAAGACTGAGTTAGAAATTTTTTGATTTTGTCTTTAGCTTCTTTCATTGTCAACCTGCTGTAAATAGTACTTATCAGGGTTAGCGCGTCTCAAACCCTATTGACAGGGGGATTATGGCAGAGGTACTGAGTTTGAGAGAGCCGCAGCCAACACAGAAAGCATATAGCGATCGTTCATAGCTGCTCGTCGTGATTTTTGGCGAATACTGCGACGAAAAGATGATTCTCGCTCTAATGCATTAAGAGCAATGCGACGTAGTAAAGCAAAGTTTTGTGGACTGTGTAAAGAACGAATTCGGCATTCATCCTCGTGGAAAGTAACATCCAATGTCCAATGAACAGAATTTTCGATTCCCCAATGCTGTCGAATTGCACTAGCAATCTTGTTTGCATCATTAATAAGACTAGTAATGTAAAATTGCACTTCATGTGTTGCTTTATTCCAATACTGAATCGAACGTACTACCATCACTATTGTTTTTAGTCCTCCCCATAAATCTAGCTGATAAAGTCCAGGAATCTGCGACACAGGTACGGTGTAAACTGTACGTTTTTCGATGCGGTAATGTCCTTTTTCAATACGTTGACTAATACTGATATCGATATCTTCAAATTCAATGGATTGTGCTGCCTCAAACCAATTTTTTACTTGTTGATGGAGTGTTGGGTGATTATCTTTCAAGCTCAGAATATAATCCGCATCAGCTGCAATAATTTTTTCGGCAATCAATTTCTGTGTACCCATCGCATCAATGGTAATGATGCAGCCAGAGATGTCTAATATGTCCAATAGTGCTGGGATTGCAGTGATTTCATTCGATTTAGAACTGACCTTTGTTTGTCCCAAAACCAAACGATGTTCACTCGACCAGGCACTAACCGTGTGCAAGGCTTTTAGTTTTGATTCTCGGTCATAGGAGCCTCTATGAGTTTTGCCATCTATGGCTACTACTTCTACTCCCAATTTCTCAACCAATGATTGAACCCACTGCCGAAAACATTGCTCAAATTCTTTGGGATTAATTTTCTCAAACACTCTTCTAAATGTATCTGGACTAGGTATTCCGAATGGTAGTTCTAAAAACGTTTTCAACCACTCCTGTTTATTGAGTCCATACTCCTCAATATCTTCCCAACCTTGCGCGCCTGCTATTACTGCCAAAATCGCTATGGTGATGATATCTGTGAGTAAATGATATCTCGTTCTTTCCACTCTGGGGTCTTTCACTTCTGTGAAATATTCCTGAAACTTACTGGTAATGTCAAAGCTATCTACGCTGGCTGCAAAAGATGTTTTAGTTTTATGCTTCCTCTTCTCAAATCCTGTTGACATTACTTTTATATGACAGTTCGATGAATTAAATCTTACCCTACCTCAGATGGTCTCACTTTGTTTCCCACCTTATTGCTGATCAGGCAAGTCCTCTTGTCAATAGGTTTTGAGACGCGCTAACCCTGTAGTACTTATGGGTTCAAATTTTGAATTTCTCAATTGTTGTAGGTGTAAAAACCTTGTCCACTTTTCCGTCCATGTAATCCAGCATCAACCATTTTCTTAAGTAAAGAACATGGACGATACTTACTATCATTAAAACTTTCATACAGAACTTCGATAGAGAATAGAATCGTATCTAATCCTATCAAGTCAGCAGTTTCTAATGGTCCCATTTTATGTCCAAAACATGTTTTGAAAATTCTATCTACTTCTTCCACTGATGCTACTTGTTCTTGTAAAAGAAAAATAGCTTCATTAATTGTTAACATCAAGATGCGATTCGATACAAAGCCTGGGGAGTCATTGACCAAAATACATTCTTTTTCCATCTGAGACAATAATTTTTTGGCTGTCTCAATAGTTTCATTACTAGTGTGATAACCACGAATTGTTTCAACCGCAGGCTTCATTGGTACGGGATTCATAAAATGCATCCCAATAACTTTAGAGGCACGCTTTGTGACTGAAGCAATGCGAGTAATAGGTATAGCAGATGTATTAGCAGCAAAGACGGTTTCTGGCGGACAAATTACATCTATTTTTTCGTATATGTTCTTTTTAATCTGCCACTTTTCTGTAGCATTTTCTATAACAAACTCTGCATCTTGAAGTAATTGATAATCTGTAGAAAACGTAATGTTACTCAGAATATCATCTGGTTGGTTGACTTGCTTATTTTTTGTGAAAAGCTGTTGGAAACGGATATTATTTTTTATTTCTTGTTTTGCCTGTTCTAAAATTTTGTCAGAAATATCTAAAAGAATTACATTATGACCAGTTTGGGCTAGGCTTTGTGATAGTCCTATTCCCATAACACCTGCGCCTACAACGCCTACGACTTGAATTTCCATAATTTATTGTGAAGGTAAATTTCCAGACAGAAAATAATTAGCTTGAATAGCTTGAGCAACTACCTTAAATAGTACACATACCGATTCCGTACAGGAAAATTGCTAATGGTTGAATTCGTTTCCTTATTGACTCAATCATTTTTAACTGAGCTTCTTGTTGTTTATAAGCCATAGCAATATCTGCCTTATAATCCTCGGTTTTGATATACTTCTCTACCAAGAGGAAGCGCTTCTAAACAATCTTCCTCAACACTTGAAGCTACGAGTATATTTTACGTGCTGACTCCTTCCTCCATTGTTTTCCGCAAGCTAAGCGGTCTCATGTCAGTCCACACTTCCTTAATGTGTGTTAAGCATTCTTCCTTGGAACCATTTTTACCTGCATCTTGCCAACCAAGAGCATTTTCTCGTTCGGCAGGCCAGATAGAATACTGCTGTTCGTGATTTACAACCACTTTGTAAATCGTTTTGTCTTCTTGTTCATGTATATTCATGGTTGTCTCCTATTAGTTTATATTTCTGCTTCTTTACCTACTGATGCTCCCACCACCACAAAAGCGATAGTCTATGTATCTGGTAAATCTTTCTCTACCAATCTAAGAGGACGATATTGGTAAGCAAGAATTGTTGCTATCATGGTCAATATTCCCATAACTATGAACATTAGACCAATACTACGTCCTGATCCGACTCCGATAATTTGTCCCAGGCTTCCAGCCAATGGACTACTTGGAGCCATTAGGGGCTTGAAGACATTGTCGGCTAGAGGTCCAGCAACGAGATAAGCAAGGGTTAGGCAAGACGTAGAAATCATTCCTGTCAAGGCGAAGACCCTTCCCTGAACATTGAACATGACTTTTCTTTGCAGGATGACATAAGCTGAGCTGTTAATAATTGGCAAGCCGAAAAAGAAGACAAAGGCAGCGACACCAATAAGCCAAACATTAGGTTTTAGCCCTATAACTGCAATACACAGTCCGTTCAACAACATAAAGCAAAACAAATTGTTGATGTTGCGCTGCGATCCTCCCCAAATACTCATAGCTAAGCTACCGAACAACATACCACTACCACTAACAGATGTTAAAATTCCTAGCACCGTTGCTGAAGCAAAAGAGAGTATCAAAGGGACACTTAGTATTTCAACTGTGCCAAACATAAAGTTGATAACACCTGTGAATAACATTAACCCTAAAATTCCTGGTTTTGCCTTGATGTATCTCCAACTATCCACAACTTCAATTAACAGCGAGCTTTTTGCCGTAACATTTGTATGATCTGCGATCTGAGGTTTGGGGAACCGAATGTATAGCAGCATGACGAAGGCAAAGACAAAGGTAGCTAAGTCCAACAGAATAATGCCTTGAATTTTAACGATCGCAATCAATACACCTGCTAGTATAGGGCATATCAACCGAGTCATAGATTGTCCAAGATTAAGTAGACCATTGACTCTAGTCAGTTGCTGCTTGGGAACCAACAATGTCATAGCTGTCATGTAAGCTGGTACTTGGAAGCTAGTACAGATGGATTGAACAGCTGTCGCTAGATAAATATGCCAGATTTCGAGGTTACTTACAAAGAGCATCAGCGCCAGCAAGCCTGTCGTTAAACCTGCAACCAAATCGCTGATAAGCATTATCCACTTTTGGTTCCAGCGATCTACAAGCACACCCGCTAGTGGAGAAATGATCACAGACGGTAGAGTTGCTGACAAAGAAGTGAGGGCTAACTTTGTTACCGATCCTGTCTGCTGGTACACCCATATACCCAGTGCAAAGCCAGTCACACCAGAGCCAATCACTGATACCAATTGTCCAAACCAGATCAGAATGAAAATCCAAATTCCATTCTGGGTCAGGTTTTGTTTGGTATAATTTTTTTCAACCATTTGCCTGTGCTTGTTCAAGACAAACTTTTAAATGTTTTGCCAAAACCTGAACATGAGGTTCTGCTAACATTGTGATGTGTTCGCCTGGTACTTCATAAGTCTCTACTGATTTTAAAGAGCACTTATCCCAACCCATTGATGGATTATCACAGACCTCTTCTTTTGCCCGGAAGACGGTGACTTGATTACGGTAAATATCCTGTGGCATATAAGCATAATTAGCTTTAGTGTTAGCTTTATAAACTTCTAAAAAACCGTTAACTTGCTCTAAAGTAGCCTGTGGAGGTAATATTTCAGCAGTTTTTAACCGACCGAGAAAGTAGTTTAACTGCTCATCTGGCATCAGCGTTCTCAGAGTATCCTCTGTTATAAATAAATTCTTGCTAAAAAATCCTTCTATCATGTTTACCATCTCAATTAAGTATTGCGTATCATCCTTGTGTTCCACAGGTTTTTGGTCAGGAATTGGTGCCCAAGTGTCAAAAATGGCAAGCACAGCAACCTCTTGACCTAGCTGTTGCAACTGTAGGGCGATTTCAAAAGCTACACGACCTCCGAAGGAATGACCTCCCAGAAGATATGGACCTTCTGGCTGCACAACTTGTATTGCTTTGATGTAATCAGCAGCCATATCTTCAATAGCTGTGTATGCAGAAGTCTTTCCATCAAGTCCTGATGCTTGTAAAGCGTAAAATGGTTGGTCTAGCCCCAGATAATTCGCTAATTGGTGAAAGTAAAGGACGTTTCCACCACCTCCTGGTAAGCAAAAGAAAGGTCGCTTTGAACCACGAGGCTGAATTTCTACTAAAGGAGACCAAGGTCGGGAATCTGTTGTCTCTTGGAGAACACTAGCTAGTTTTTCCACTGTAGGAGCTTGAAACAGAGCAGCCAATGGTAGATTCTGACCAAATTTTCGTTGAATTTGAGCCATTAAGCGCACAGCTACAAGGGAATGACCTCCCAATTCAAAGTAATTGTCATAAATACTTACACGCTCAATATTTAGGAGTTGTTGCCATAAATTGGCAACGACGAACTCAACAGGAGTACGGGGAGGCACATAAGCAGTTTGCAAATTTGCTCTTGGGCGGAGTTGAGGTGAATCTTTCTGTACTGAACGCTCTGTATCTTGTGTGGAATGTTCTATATCACGTATTGATTCCAGTTTAAGCCACTGATTAATTCTAGCTTGTAAATCCCCTAATGAAATAGCAATTTGAGATAGCTTCTTGATGGAAAGAACACGTTTAAAGACCTCTACACTTTCTGTATGTGTAATAAATAGTTCAGCCAAAGTTGATTGATTATCATCTGTATTTTGCTGTTCTTTCTCAACTGGTGAGCCTTCCCAATTCAAGCTAATCCAAGGTACAGTTTTTGTGCGATTTTGCTGATAAGTAAAAGCATCCATAAAAAGATTTGCTGCCGAATAAGCGGCAAACCCTAATCCTCCTAAAATACAGGATACGGAGGATAGTAAAAGGCAAAAATCAAGCTCTCTGTCACGCAAAACTTTTTGCAGTACAAATAACCCGTGCACTTTAGGCTGAAAAAGCATTTCACAGTCAGCCTTACCTGTATCTTGAATAAGTTTAAATGAATCATCTGCGACTATCCCTGCCGCATGAATCACACCATTAATTTTGCCAAAGTGTTCATCTGCCTGAGCTATTGCTGCTTGCATTTGTTCAAAGTTAGCCACATCCGCGCTGATGACTAAAACCTCAGCACCCAATTCTTCCAGAGTCTTTACTTTTTGAATCTGGCGGCTTACTTTGTCCTGTTCACCATGCGTTGCTATCCATTCGGAGAAATTCTCTCTAATAGGAAGATCGGAGCGTCCTAACAAGATCAGCTTGACTTTGAATGCCTTAGCTAAGTATTTGGCAAAAGTAAAGCCAATGTTTCCCAAACCACCAGTGATCAGATAAACACCTCTGTCCCTAAACTTGGTTTTTTCTTCAGTCACTGCATTTAGTTGGACGGGTTCCCATGTTTGAACCCAGCGATGATGTCCACGATACGCAACTATTAGGTCATCTGTTTTAGTTGTAAATTCCTCTATCAAATAGTCTATTAGCTTCTCGTTTTCAGTTGTAGATTTGGGAATCACAACATCAACACTACGGCAAACTATGTTCGGATATTCTTGTCCAATAACTTTAGACGGTCCTAACAAGGTTGCTTTTTCAGGGTTTAAACTTTCTTCACCTGTCACTTCATGCAAATTGTTTGTCACTGTGATAATTTGCAGAGGATAAGTTATGTTTTGTTTATTTAAGGCTTGAGTTAAGAAGAGCAGGCTGTAAAAGCCTAAATACTGACTATTTTCAAAGTACCGCTCTGGTAAGTACGATTGATCGTATGATGTGACGTTCCATAAGTGGGCGATCGCTTCTGGTATCCGATCCAATTGGCGTAGTTCTTGGATCAAGGCTTCATAGTCATCTTGTCGCTGGGGATTGATTGTATATGCATTATCATTTAGTTTTGCAAACTGTTCTCCCACAACCACTGTAATCAGATTGTGCTTTTGTTGTTCCAGTCGTGTTACAAGTTCTTTTCCTAACCCACATGCATCAACAAAAACAAGCCAAGAAGTCTTTTGAGCTTGTGTCTTTTCTTCTTCAAAAGGTTCAATGAGTTTAGATTGTTTCCATGAAGGAATGTAAAACCAGTCTGCAATATTTGACTTTTTGTGTATTACTTGTGTAGTGAGAGGTACAAAATCTGGTTGTTCGTCAATCCAGTAACGTTGACGCTCGAAAGGATAAGTTGGCAACGGAATCCGGTGACGCTGCTCGTGGGCATAAAAACCAGACCAGTCTACTTGAACTCCCAAAAGCCAGAGTTGCCCTAACGTATTCAGCAAGAATGCTATATCCGACTGTTGGTCTTTTGGATGAGGAAGTGAACTCAAAGCCGTAGGTTTATCTTCTTGATGCGTATCAGCTAAAGCACTTGATGTTCCTTTGGAACCAACCTCTAATAAAATGGCATTTGGCTCTTTTATGAACTCAGCAACACCATCTGCAAAGTTTGCTGTCTGCTTTAGATGCTTTGACCAATAGTTCGGGTCTGTTGCTTCCGTTGTAGTAATCCAAGTTCCTGACACATTCGAGATAAAAGGAATCTGAGGTGAGTTCAATTCGATTTTTTCGATTTGCCCAACGTAGTCCTCTACACCTGGATATAAGGTTGTCCCCAAGGGCATCTGTTGCAATTGCCCGCGAGCAGCTACTTGTGCTAAAGCATCTTCTAGGGAAAATACACCAGCAAGAGTTGCAGCTACATACTCTCCAGTACTATAACCAATCATAGATTGAGGACGTATACCCCAAGACAGCCATAGCTGTGCTAAAGCGTACTCAATCACAAACAATGCTAGCTGGGAAATTTGAGTTTGTTCTAACAAATAAGCAGCCTTTTCAGCTTGTTCTTGGTTTGGATACAATACTGTGCGTAAATCTAGTTCGCGATCGGATTTGATGATTTCAGAACAAGAATCAATCCACTGACGAAATGTTGGTTCATACTGATATAACTCCAAAGTTCTATTTACACACAGTACTTCCTCCTGAGGAAAGATAAATACAATAGGGCGATCGCAAGGCTCTTGAAAGTTGGTCAAAACTCGCTCTTGATTTGGAGAATCTAGTGCCTGCACTGCATCATTTAAGTCTTGGCAAACTAATATTCGGCGATGGTTGAAAGCGCGACGACCTACTTGCAGTACGTGAGCCACATCGGCAAGATTTAATGTCGGGTTGTGCTTGAGGTGAGTCGCTAAATTTACTGTGGCATTCTCCAGTGCAGAGCTTGTCTTAGCAGAAAGTACTAATAACTGCCAAGGGCGAGATTGACATAAGTCTATGTCTTGCCTAATGTCAACTGGTGCTTCTTCCAAAATTACATGTGCATTAGTGCCGCCAATACCAAAAGAACTAACCCCTGCACGGCGAGGAACATTGTTAACCTTCCATTGTGATAGCTCAGTATTTACATAAAAGGGGCTGTTCTCGAAGTCAATTTGGGGATTAGGTTCTTCAAAGTGCAAGCTTGGTGGTAACAAACCATGTTTCAGTGCAAGGACAGTTTTGATGAAGCCTGCAACACCAGCTGCCGTATTTAAATGACCGACATTAGTTTTTACTGAACCAAGGGCACAAAAGTGTTTTTTCTCAGTATGAGGTGAGAACACTTGTGTTAACGCTGCTACTTCTATTGGGTCACCTAAGGGAGTTGCTGTCCCATGAGCCTCAATATATGTAATTGTCTCAGGTTCAACCTCAGCCGTCAGTTGAGCTGCTCTTATAACCTTTGCTTGACCATCTATACGAGGTGCCGTATAACTAAGTTTAAAAGAACCATCGTTATTAACAGCAGAACCTTTGATCACAGCAGAAATATTGTCTCCATTTGCCAGAGCATCTTCTAATCGTTTTAACACTACAATACCCACACCATCACCACTGATAGTTCCCTTTGCTTTAGCATCAAAAGTACGGCAGTGGCCATCTGGAGAAGCAATACCTCCTTCTTGGTAAAGATAGCCTTCTTTTCGATACGTATTTATAGAAACGCCGCCAGCCAAAGCCATATCACATTCACCACTTAGCAAACTTTGACAAGCTAAGTGAACAGAGACCAATGATGTTGAGCAGGCAGTTTGAACTGTGTAACTGGGCCCTTCCAAGTTAAGTTTATAGGAAACGCGTGTGGTGAGAAAATCTCTGTCATTTCCAATTGCAACTTCTAAATTACTAAGTGAGTTTATAATGTTTTGATTTGAATAAAGGTTGAATAAGTATGAGTTATACCCAGTACCAGCGTAAATACCAATCGAACCTTTGTAAGATAGAGAGTCATAGCCAGCATTTTCCAAGGCTTCCCAAGCGCATTCTAGAAAAAAACGATGTTGCGGATCGGTAATTTCTGCTTCTTTTGCATCAAAATCAAAAAATGAAGCATCAAAAAGTTCTATATCTTTTAATACTCCAGATGCTTTCACATAGTTAGGTTTACTCAATACATCTGGATCTATTCCTGAAGCCAGTAACTCCTCATCAGTGAAAAAAGAAATCGTCTCTACTCCTTTCTGAAGATTGTCCCAAAAATCATCAAGATTTTTAGCTCCAGGAAAACGACCAGCCATGCCGATGACTGCTATTTCTAAACCAGTGTTTTGAGTAAAAGGCATAGGATTATCCATGATTGATTGTTCTAACTCCTAGATCAATTAACTTAAAACAGTTTTATTTTTACTGTATTTGTTCTCGGCGTTGTTTGAGTCGAGCTTTGCCAGTTTTGAGTTTTTCAGCTTGGATCTCAGTTTGATGAGATAATGTTTTTTGATTATTGGTTTGACTGAAATACTCTGCTAGAGAACTGATAGTTGGATATCTCAATAACTCGATCATTGGAAAATCTGTTTGTAATATTTCCCGCAATTGGCTATAAATTTGAATGATCAGTAATGAATGACCACCCAATTCAAAAAAGTTATCGTATATACCTACTTTTTCTAGATTCAGGGCTTTTTGCCAAACAGTCGCGATCGTTTGTTGTAGCTTATTTTGTGGCATCGCATATGCAATTTCAAGGTCTGGGCGAAGACCTTCTGGCGCGGGTAATGCGCGGCGGTTAACCTTACCGTTGGGTGTAAGCGGCAGTGATTCTAAAAGTACAAAGTGACTAGGTAACATATAATTGGGCAGCTTTTCTTGGAGGAAGCAGCGCAATTCACTGTTGGTGGGGACTTGTTGCTTCTTGGGGACAAAATAAGCAACTAAACGTTTGTCACTTGGTTGGTCTTCGCGGGCAATGACCACCGCCTCCTGCACTTGAGGATGTTTGGTCAACACTGCTTCAATTTCTCCCAACTCTATACGGAAGCCGCGAATCTTCACTTGGTTATCAATTCGACCAAGGTACTCAATGTTGCCATCATCTAAATAGCGAGCTAAATCTCCAGTTTTGTAAAGTCGTGCTCCCTCTTCCTGGCTAAAGGGGTTGGTGATGAATTTTTCTTGGGTGAGTTCTGGGCGGTTGAGGTAGCCTCTGGCTAAACCATCACCACCAATATAGAGTTCTCCGGGTACGCCTATGGGTACTGGTTGGAGGTGTGAGTCTAAGATGTATATTTGGGTGTTACTTATCGGGCGACCAATGGCAGAAGGAGCAGCTTCGTTTCTTGCTACTGTTTTGTTTGCTCCTACTTGGTAAATTGCAGACCAGATAGTTGCTTCTGTTGGGCCATACAAATTCCACAATTCGCTACCAGTTTCTAGAATTTGATGGGCTAGTTGAGCTGGTAATGCTTCACCACCGCAAAATACTTTCAAGGGATAATTAGAAGACCAACCACCAGCTAATAGCATTTGCCAAGTAGCTGGTGTAGCTTGCATAGCGGTTGTCTTCGACTCGAATAATTCAGACAACAGCAAATCCGCATCAGTAGCTATTTCACGGGGAACCACGATAACTTTTGCTCCTACCATTAATGGCAGATAAAGTTCAAGGGCTGCAATATCAAAGGAAATGGTGGTAACTGCATTGAAAGTATCTTCCTGAGTTAATCCCGGAAAATGACTCACAGAATTTAAGAAGTTGACTACACTGTAGTGGCAGATTTGAACTCCCTTCGGTAGTCCAGTAGAACCAGAAGTGTAGATCACATAAGCCAAATTATCCGCACCTACCCCAACATCAAGATTTTCCTTCTGGTGTTGCTCAATTGCCCCCCAATCACTATCCACACAAACCACCTGTGCCGTAGGTGACGGCAAAGATGACAACAACTGGCTGTGAGTCAGCAACACCTCGACACCCGAATCAGTCAACATATAACTTAACCGTTCTTGGGGAAAGCTGGGGTCAAGAGGTACATAAGCTCCACCCGCCTTAAGAATGCCTAACAATCCCACCACCATCTCAATCGAACGTTCGACACAAATCCCCACCAACACTTCTGGCTGTACTCCCAAAGTCTGAAGGTAATGCGCCAGACAGTTGGCTCGGTCATTCAACTGTCGATAAGTTAATTCCTGCTGTTCAAATACTACTGCGATCGCATCCGGTGTTCTCTTTACCTGTTCCTCGAATAGTTGATGGATACACTTATCTTTTGGATATTCCTTCTGGGTATCATTCCACTCCATTAACAACTGCTGACGTTCAGTGGTACTTAACAAGCAAACCTGCTGATATTGCTCTTCGGGTTGAGTAACCATTGCCTCCAATATTTTGAGGTAATAACCACCGATACTTTTCACCTGCTCAAAGCTAAATTGGCTTGGGTCGTAAGTGAGGCTTAAGGAGATTTCACCCGTTATTGGATTCACAGGAAATTGAGCTGCGAATGTAAAATTGTTTTGCTCAAAAAATTGCCCCCCTAACACCTCCAAGTTATCAATGCCAGATAAACCTTGGTAAACATGAAAATTAACATAATTAAACATTGTTTCAAACAATGGCTGTCCTAATCCCACTTTCTGTTGTAATTGTGCCAAGGGATATCTTTGGAAAGACCATGCCTCTCGCTCATTTGCAAAAGTTTGCTCTACCAACTCAACCCAAGTTCCCCCACTTAGTTGCATTCGCAAAGGTATGGTATTAAGAAACAAACCCAGAACACGCTCGCTATCTTCCGCAGCTGGTCTTCCATGAGTCACCACCCCAGTGGTAATATCTGCTTGGTTGCTCAAAAAGCTCATTACTCTCAAATGAGCAGCTAGCAGAACACTTTTAAGGGGTACTCCAACCTTGATGGCAAACTGTTTAAGTTGTGCTGATAAAGCTGGCGATATCTCAGCTGCCTGCTTACCAACCTGTTCTACTGAGCTGTGCTGTTGACTATCAAGCAAACGAGGTAGTTTAGTCGCGGTAAAGTCTGCTAGTTTTTCATGCCAGTACTGTTGGCACTCCTGAGACTGTAATGTTTCTTGTTCCAAAGCCACATAATCTCGAAATGTTAGACTTGGAACTGTGGAAAGAGGCGGTATCGTTTCACCTAGTAGGAAGAAATAGTGTTGAACTAATTCTGTTATTAGAGTTGCGAGACTCCATCCGTCTAAAATGGCATGATGAAAGCTGAAGCTTAAGTTAAAGGTGTCACTACTACGTTGATGGATATGAAAGCGTGCCAATGGGGGAGCATCCCAAGAAAGCGATCGCTGTTTTTCCTGTTCAATCCAAGTAGTAATGTTGCTCTCTTGTTCATCTAATGGTAGATAACTGAGGTCGTCAACAGGTAGTTCAATGCTTACTTGAGAATGAACCAATTGTAGTGGTTGTGAAAATTGAGTCATGGCAATGCTAGTACGTAGCACTGGATGACGGGTGACAATCTCTTCTAAGGCTGAATGCAGAACTTGGATATTGAGGGGAGCTTTTAGATAATAGCTAAAAACATCGTGGTAAATGGCAGTTTCAGGAGCATATTCACTATGGAAAAGCATTCCCAACTGTAACTTTGTCAATGGGTAGGCATCTTCAACCCCATTTGGTAAAGACTGGCGTTCTTCTGAGCTAATAAGACTGAAAGGGGCTGTTTTGAGTATACTTGAGGATAAATCTGACTGTTGGAGAACCCCAGCGAGGTCGTAGATCGTCTGATGGTTAAATATCTGTTTTAGGGACAGTTTTAATCCACTCTTATTGGCTTTAGCTACCACTTGCACGATCAGCAAAGAATCTCCACCAAGCGCAAAGAAATTGTCATGAATCCCCACTTGTGCAACTCCAAGTACCTCAGACCAAATCTGTGCAAGTAGCTCTTCTTCCAGAGTCCGAGCAGCAACAAAGTTAGCATTTGATTCAGAGTTTTGTGAATCTATTTCCCTGAGTGCTTTTCTATCTACTTTGCCATTGGGAGTTAGAGGTAGAGTGTCAAGGATGACGAACACAGAGGGCAGCATGTAAGCAGGCAGTTGCTGTTGCAGGAAGTCCCGTATTTGGTTAGTGCTGAGGGTTTTCTCATTACTGACTACATAGGCGACCAGACGTTTATTTTCAGAATTATCGGCAATAGCAATGACCACGGCTTGTTGAATCTGGGGATGAGTACTTAGAGCTGCTTCGATTTCGCCCAGTTCGATGCGGAAGCCGCGAATCTTGACTTGGTCATCAAGCCGTCCCAGGAATTCAATGTTGCCATCGGGTAAGTAACGTGTAAGGTCGCCGATTTTATACAGCCGTGCTGATTTATCAGAGGAAAAGGGGTTGGGGATGAATTTTTCTAAAGTTAGTTCGGGACGGTTGAGGTAGCCTCTGGCCAAGCCATCGCCCCCCACGTATAGTTCTCCAGCCACTCCAATCGGTACTGGTTGCATGTGCTGGTCTAAGATATAAACTTGGGAGTTAGCGATCGGCTTGCCAATAGGAACAGTCTGCTGGATGTCTTGGTCGTCAACAAGCGTGTAGCAACAGGTAAAAGTGGTATTTTCCGTTGGACCATAGCCGTTAATCAAGCGACAGTGGGGATGTTGTTGCCTAAATTGCAATACATGGGCAATAGATAAGACATCTCCTCCGGCTAATAGTTGTTGCACTGAGGACAAGGCATCCAAGTATTCTTCTACCATCAGATGAAAAAGTCCTGCTGTCAGCCACAAAAAGGTGATTTGGTGTTGATGCAAGATTTGCACTAACAGGGCTAGGTCGAGAGCTTGGCTGGGAAAAATAACTAATTTACTACCATGAAGCAAGCTTCCCCACAGTTCTAAGGTGGAAGCGTCAAAGGTAATCGGAGCCAATTGGAGAAAAACTTGTTCAGAGTTAAAGTGAGCGTAATTAGTATTTTGTAATAGTCTAACTACACCACGATGAGGCGTACAAACCCCCTTGGGATTTCCAGTAGAACCAGAAGTGTAGATGACATAAGCCAAATTATCTGCATTGACACTAGTAGCTAAATTCTCCTGACTATGCTGCTCGATTACTTCCCAATCAGTGTCCAAACAAACCGTCCAGGCAGTTTGAGATGGAACAGACGACGACAAACTGTCTTGCGTCAACAATATTGCCACCTGTGCATCGTCCAACATGTAACTCAGCCGTTCTATCGGATAACTGGGGTCAAGAGGCACATAAGCTCCACCCGCTTTAAGAATGCCTAACAATCCCACCACCATCTCCAAGGAACGTTCAACACAAAGACCGACCAGTACTTCTGGCCCCACACCGAGAGTTTGGAGATAATGAGCCAAACAGTTCGCTCGGTCATTCAACTGTCGATAGGTCAATTCCTGCTCTGCAAATACCACTGCTACTGCATGAGGTGTTTTCTCTACCTGTTCCTCAAATAGTTGATGGATACACTTATCTTTAGGATATTCTCTTTGGATATCATTCCACTCAAATAATAACTGCTGACGTTCAGCGGCACTCAATATAGGTAATTCAGAAATTTTCTGCTGGGGATTTTTGGCGATCGCGCTACACAAGTTCTGGAAATGAGCAGTCATACGTTCAATGGTTGATCCATCAAACAAGTCAGTGTTGTAATCCCATAACCCCACCAGTCCTTGGGCAGTGTTCTCAAACGTTAAAATTAGGTCATACTTTGCCGTTTTGTTGTCTACAGCCAACGCACTCAAGCTTAAACCTGGAATCTCCATCTCTGGCATCGGAGTATTTTGGAGGACAAACACCACTTGGAACAATGGTGTATAGCTTAAGTCACGTTGGGGTTGCAATGTCTCTACCAATAGTTCAAAAGGCAAGTCTTGATGAGCATAAGCATCCATTGTTACTTCCCGAACTCGCCCAAGTAATTCCTGAAAACTGGGGTTGCCGGAGATATCACTCCGCAAGACTAAATTATTGACGAAGAAGCCAATTAATCCTTCAATTCCACTGTGATTGCGGTTAGCAATGGGCGAGCCGACCAATATATCTACCTGCCCTGTATAGCGGTAAAGCAAGGTGTTAAATGCCGCTAACAGCGTCATGAACAAAGTGACTCCTTCTCGCAAACTGAGTGAGTTGAGCGCTTGAGTTAGTTCACTAGACAGAGTAAAAGATTGACGTTCTCCTCGGAAGGTTTGCACAGCAGGTCTTGGACGGTCTGTAGGCAGTTCTAATAAAGCTGGTGCACCCGCAAGTTGTTGTCGCCAATAAGCGAGATGGGACTCAAGTATTTCACCTTGCAACCACTGTCGTTGCCACTGTGCAAAGTCTGCGTACTGAACAGTTAGTTCCGCAAGCGGTGAAGGCCGCTGATTACAAAATCCAGAGTAAAGAGTAGCTAACTCTTGGACAAACACACCCATTGACCAACCATCAGAAACAATGTGGTGCATACAAAACATCAATATGTGTTCTGTCTGTTCTAATTTGAGCAAATTCACCCGCACTAAAGGTTCCTTTGCTAGGTCAAACGGGCGTTTTGCTTCTGCTGTTGCTAATTGCTGAATGGAGATTTCTTGTTCAGTTTCTGACAGATTTTGCCAGTCTACTATTGTCATTGAAAAGGAACAAGTTGGGTGAATGATTTGAATTGGTTGTCCATCAAGCGTAATGAAATTTGTGCGTAAAACTTCGTGGCGGCGGATGATTTCGCTGAAACTTTGTTCTAAGGCACTCACATTCAGCTGACCACTCAAGCACACTCCTCCTAGGATATTGTAAGCAGCACTATCTGGTTCTAGCTGCTCCAATAGCCACAATCGCTGTTGAGCAAATGATAGCGGAACTGGCTGATTTCTAGAGACTGGTTGAATCGATGGAATTTTATTTGCTTTCTCTGTTAAAGAAGTTCCTTTGTGGGTTTGTAGCTTTTTTACAAGAAGTTCCCGCTTTTCTGGAGAGAGATTGTTAAGACGTTTTTGAATGTCATTCATAAAACACTTATTTTTGATTAATTAATTGAGTCTGTAATTCTGATGTTGCGGTAATAAAGTCTATTTCACAAAAAATTCTTTTTGCCCAAATAATCTTTCTGCTATAATTCCTTGAACAGTACACTTTTCGACTAATTTGTTAGACTCAATAATCGGACGAGAGTCTTCAGTATATTGAATAGATGTAAGAAAAGTTAACCAAGGCTCTTGTCCCATAGCATACACGTAAACTTCTCTAGGATTTAATTGGTTGACTAAATCAATAGCTTTTTCATAATTCGAGCCATTAACTCTTCTTGATTGATCCATCTTCCTTGCTAATGGTTGAGTTAACAATGAACCATATAACCAGGTCATTGGTCCCCCATCACATTCCATTCCTAAAAATAAGACATCGACATCATTTCCTAAAAAGTTATGTATATATTCATAAACTTTAGGTTGAAGATTATTTGAATCGGCTGCTATACATATAGTCTTTCCTTGTAAACTAATCACATAGGCAATTTTTGTTCTAATATTGATATCTCCATGCTCGCCAAAAAAAGGTAAGCCAATAATCATTCCTCCTGGAATATCTATAGTTTCCATTTCATCAATTTCTCTAACTTTTTCTTTGTCAAAACCTATATTCTGCAAAACTAATTTTAAAGATGGATCTGCTAATCCGCCGCCATTATTTTTTGGCACAATCACATTCTTAGTTTTATGGCGCAACTGTAATAAGGTTTCAAACATGCAATGGTCTTGATGATTGTGAGTAACTAATATATAGTCGATACTATCTGGTAGATCGGCATAAGTGTAACGAGTAATTCCGCTATCACACTGATAGCTAATTATCGGATCGCACAAAATACTAACACCTTTCGACTCAATTAAAAGGCAAGCATGACCAAAGTAACGAATTCTTACATCGTCACCAATATATTCAGGAGATTTGTGCGGTTCTTCTTCCGTAAATAATGATGTAAATAACTCATAATCTTTATCTTTAATATCTAGCTTTTCTTCAATGCTACTTAATGAACAGGGAACATCTTTCATCTTAAATAACTCATCTATTACCTCAGAACTAAAAGGTATACTTAAATGTAAGCAGTTATCATCCTCTAACCGGGGAGTGCTAAATACGAAATTACGTTCATCTGGATTAGTTAAATAGAGTGCTATACTCTGTGTAGATTGGTTGTAATATGGGCTTTTATAAAGTAGCCCTTCTATAAATCGAATTGAAGGATGATTATTTAAGTCATAAACCAATTCGACATAGCCTTTCAAAACTTCAGGGATTTTTTGATAGACAGGTTCAAGAGAATAACCTGTGGCTTCATTTGTTAACATTTTATCAAGAGTCTTGATAGCTTCTGCAAGTTCTAACAGATGAGCTTGCTCTTTTATCGTTTTTTCCATCAAAGTCTTAATTTCATCAACTCTACTTGCGTCATAGTTAATAAATGGACCTCCTAGCATTGCTGGATTTTTAAGCGCAGAAATATGTACTTGCGGTGTTGATACAAATGACTGCATTATCTTTAAATGCGAATGTGCTATGAACATGGCAGCCGTAGCAGGTGAAATCAGGTATGACCAGGCATACCATTGATTAATTAAAGGCTCTACTACTACGTTGTGTTTGAGGTATAATTGCTGATTTTTCATGATTGTTTTTTTTAAAATTAATTGGATTTGAAACTGGCAGATTATGAACAGGGCTAAATCGCTATCCAAAAGTCAAATTCATGTCAACTTAATTAGCAAACTAGCGGTTACTGGTGTTGTGTGAGCAGTTGCTTTACTTCGTCATCTGATAACTCGTCGAACTCGTCTAACATTTGCTCTAGCATGTTACTTTCTGCTTGCTCAATTTTTTGGACAACCGCTACTTCAGCTAGCTGGGCGATGGTAGAGTTTTCAAACAAGCTACGCAAAGGCAATTCAAGGGAAAATGCTTCACTCAACCGAGTAATAACTTGAGTAGCGAGTAAGGAATGTCCCCCAAGTTCAAAGAAGTTATCGTGAATCCCCACTCGCTCTACTCCCAGCACCTCAGCCCAGATGCCTGCTAACATCTCTTCAGTGGGATTGCGTGGGGCGACAAAGCTAACTTCCAATTCCCGATGGTACTCAGGTACTGGTAATGCACGACGGTCTACTTTGCTGTTAGGAGTCAGTGGTAAGGTTGCCAAGAACACAAATGCCGTTGGTATCATGTACTCTGGCAGTTTTTGCTTGAGAAATTGACGCAGGTCACTCACTGTTGGTGTCTGTTCTTGGTACAGAACTAGGTAGGCAACTAAGCGTTTATCCCCCGGTACATCTTCCCGCACTATAACTACAGTTGAGCGCACTTCTGGGTGTTGACCGAGTGCTGCCTCTATCTCACCTAGTTCAATGCGGAAGCCACGGATTTTCACCTGCGAGTCCATGCGCCCCAGGAACTCGATATCCCCCGAAGCAAGATAGCGCCCTAAATCCCCGGTTTTATACAACCTTGCTCCTGGTTGGCAATCAAACGAATTGGGCAGGAATTTTTCTGCTGTCAACTCTGGCCGATTCAGGTAGCCACAAGCCAAGCCGTCGCCGCCAATGTACAACTCGCCCGCAACCCCAACAGGCACTGGTTGTAAATTCCGATCTAAAATATAAACTTGGGTGTTAGCGATCGCGCGACCGATGGGGACAGTGTTACCCAGCTTGGCTGCTTGTGTCACCAAGTAGCAGCAGGTGAAGGTTGTATTTTCCGTCGGACCATAACCGTTGATCAACTGACAATTTTCTAGCTGACGCGAAACTTTCTGAACGTGAGCCACCGATAAAGCATCACCTCCAGCTAAAAGCTGACGTACAGGCTTTAAATCCTGGATTTGCTGATCTACCATCTGCTGAAATAGACCAGCTGTCAGCCACAAGGTAGTGACTTGGTATTGCCTAATGCTTCGTCCCAACTCCATCAAAGATGGTATATTTGGCGGCATTACCACTAGCCGTGCACCATTGAGTAAGCAACCCCAAATCTCGAAAGTTGCTGCATCGAATGAGAAAGGAGCCAGTTGTAAGAAAATTTCCTCCTCGGTCAAGTTGACGTAGTTGGTTTGTTTGACTAAGCGTACAACCCCGCTATGTCTCACCGTCACTCCCTTAGGCTGACCTGTGGAACCTGAGGTATACATCACATAAGCTAAGTGACTTGGAACCACACCACTGATAGGATTCTCTTTACTACAATGGGTGATAGTTTCCCAGTCTGAGTCTAGACAAATCACTTGCGCCCAGGAGGATGGTAGTGAGTCTAGCAACGACTCTTGGGTCAGCAGCACTGGTGATTGAACGTCTTCTAATATAAAGGATAGACGTTCAAAGGGATAGGTCGGGTCTAGTGGCACATAAGTCCCACCCGCTTTGAGGATGCCTAATTGTCCCACTACCATATCTAAAGAACGTTCCACACAAATGCCCACCAGCACTTCTGGTCCGACACCGAGGGTTTGCAGGTGATGTGCTAGTTGGTTGGCTTTTCGATTTAATTGCTCGTAGGTCAACTGCTGATTCTCAAACACCACTGCCACCGCATCGGGTGTTCTCTCTACCTGCTGCTCAAACAATTGATGAATACATTTATCAGTGGGATATTCCGTTGCAGTATCATTCCACTGCCTCAACAACTGATGGCGTTCTGCTGCACTCAACAGAGGTAATTCACTCACTGCTGTTACTGGATTTTCCACAATTGCTGACAGCAAGTTCTGGAAATGAGCCGCCATGCGTTCGATGGTGCTGCCATCAAACAAGTCGGTACTGTAATCCCATGACCCTACCAACCCCTGAGAGGTTTCGGTGATTGTCAGTGTCAAATCAAACTTAGCAATGGTGCTTTCTTGATTTAACTCACACCAAGTACAACCAGGTAATTCTAATTCACCCATTGGTGTATTTTGCAATACAAACATCACCTGGAACAGGGGGGAGTAAGCTAAAGAGCGTTGTGGTTGCAATGCCTCAACTACTTGTTCAAAAGGTACATCTTGATGTTCATAAGCTTTGAGTGTAGTTTCCCTGACTTGTGCCAGTAAGTTCTTAAAACTGGGATTATCTTCAAAACTGGTTCTCAACACCAAGGTATTCACAAAACAGCCAATCAGTGACTCTATTTCACTGCGGTTACGATTGGCAATTGGTGAACCAATTAAAATATCTGATTCACCACTGTAACGATACAGTAAAGTGGCAAACGCTGCCAGCAGGGTCATAAATAAGGTTGTACCCGACTCCCGAGACAGGCTTTGCAACTTCTGTGTTAGTTCAGTATTTAAACTAAAACTTTCAGTCCTACCCTGGTAAGTTTGCACACTTGGACGAGGGTGGTCTGTAGGTAATTGTAATCGCGATGGCGCATCATGCAATTGAGAAAGCCAGTAATCTAGTTGAGTTTTTAGGACTTCTCCACTCAACCATTGTCTTTGCCAAACCACAAAGTCGGCATACTGAATTGGTAATTCTGCTAACGGGGATGAAACTCCAGCACAATAAGCCTGATATAAAGTAGATAGTTCTTGGATGAATACCCCCATTGACCAACCATCAGAGACTATGTGATGCATATTCAGTAATAACACATATTCTCTGGCATCTAACTGCACTAAACTACACCTAATTAGTGGTACTATCTCTAGGTCAAAGGGGGTAGTTGCTTCCAGTTGTGCTTGTTGCTGTAAGACTGTTTCCCGTTCTGTAACTTCTAGTTGCTGTAAGTCCACCACCTTGATGTTCATGGTGGCTTGTGGGTGAATTACCTGTATTGATGTGCGATTCACAGTTGGGAAGCTGGTGCGTAGTATCTCGTGGCGGCGTACTATTTCTGATAATGCTTGTTGCAAGGCATTAATATCCAAGTTCCCACTTATACGGACTGCCCCTGAGATGTTGTAAATAGCAGAAGCTTCTTCTAGTTGGTTGAGGAACCACAGTCGCTCTTGTGCAAAAGATAAAGGTAATTCTTCGCTCTGTGTTCTTGGTTGAATGGGGGGAAGACTTAATCCCCGATCGCTAGTGCGTAACTGGGTTAATGTTTGCTCTAGTTGAGCTACGGTAGGAGAAGAAAAGACTGCCCGTAGTTCTATTTCTACTTCAAAAGCTACTCTGAGTCGGGAAATTAATTGGGTTGCTAGTAGGGAATGTCCCCCTAAGGTAAAGAAGTTGTCGTTGATGCCTACTGCTTGGATATTTAGAACAGAAGCGAAGATGTTGGCTATTATTTCTTCAGATGGTGTACGTGGTGCTACGTATTCATCTTCTTGGCTAATTTCTCTCTCAGGTGCTGGTAGTGCTTTACGGTCTACTTTGCCGTTGGCTGTTAAAGGTAGGGTGTCTAAAGTGACAAAGGCAGAAGGCACCATATATTCTGGTAGCTTTGAAAAGAGGAATTCACGTAGTTGGTTGGTGGTGAGTAATTCATCCTCACTGACTATATATGCTACTAAACGTTTGTTATCCGGGATATCTTCTATGGCAATGATTACCGTCTGTTGGATTTGGGGATGGGTATTGAGAACGGATTCGATTTCCCCAAGTTCGATGCGGAAGCCGCGAATCTTTACCTGATAGTCAATGCGACCGAGGAATTCTATATTACCGTCACTACTGTAACGAGCCAAATCCCCTGTTTTGTAAAGGCGTTCAGATTTGCGATCGCAGAAGGGATTTGGGATGAATTTTTCGCTAGTTAGTTCTGGGCGGTTGAGGTAGCCTCTGGCTAAACCATCACCTCCAATGTACAATTCTCCGGGTACGCCTATGGGTACTGCTTGGAGCTGTTTGTCTAGGATATAAACTTGGGTGTTGGCTATGGGGCGACCGATGGGGACTAGCTGACGATTTTCTTGGAGCTGACATTGCCAAAAGGTCACATCAATCGCTGCTTCTGTTGGTCCATAAAGATTGTGAAGTTCACATTCAAGGTGTTCAAAGAAGCGTTCAGTAAGTTCAAACGGTAGTGCTTCTCCACTACAAATGACTCGCTGCAAGCAACTGCAATTTCCACAGTTGGGTTCTTGCAGAAAAACTTGAAGCATGGATGGTACAAAGTGTATTGTCGTAATTTGCTGAGTAGAAATTAGGTTGACTAAATAAGTACTATCTTTATGCCCTTCTGGTTTAGCGATTACAATCCTCGCTCCAGTTAGTAAAGGCCAGAAAAACTCCCACACTGAAACATCAAAGCTGAAAGGAGTTTTTTGCAAAACGCGATCGCTACTCGTTAATTGATAAGCGTCTTGCATCCACAGTAAACGATTGCGAATTCCCTGGTGGGTATTCATTGCTCCCTTCGGTAGTCCAGTAGAACCAGAAGTGTAGATCACATAAGCCAAATTATCTGCATCTACCCCAACATCAAGATTCTGGTGACTGTATTGCTCAATTGCTTCCCAATCATTATCCAAACTAACCACTTGTGCAGTGTTCGACGGCAAAGATGACAACAACTGCCTGTGAGTAAGCAACACTTCCACACCCGAATCCGCCAACATATAACTCAACCGTTCTTGGGGATAAGTGGGGTCAAGGGGTACATAAGCACCACCAGCCTTAAGTATCCCCAACAGTGCTACCACCATATCTAAAGAACGTTCCACACAAATGCCCACCAGCACTTCTGGTCCGACACCGAGGGTTTGCAGGTGATGTGCTAGTTGGTTGGCTTTTCGATTTAATTGCTCGTAGGTCAACTGCTGATTCTCAAACACCACTGCCACCGCATCGGGTGTTCTCTCTACCTGCTGCTCAAACAATTGATGAATACATTTATCAGTGGGATATTCCGTTGCAGTATCATTCCACTGCCTCAACAACTGATGGCGTTCTGCTGCACTCAACAGAGGTAATTCACTCACTGCTGTTACTGGATTTTCCACAATTGCTGACAGCAAGTTCTGGAAATGAGCCGCCATGCGTTCGATGGTGCTGCCATCAAACAAGTCGGTACTGTAATCCCATGACCCTACCAATCCCTGAGAGGTTTCGGTGATTGTCAGTGTTAAATCAAACCTAGCAATGGTTCTTTCTTGATTTAACTCACACCAAGTACAACCAGGTAATTCTAATTCACTCATTGGTGTATTTTGCAATACAAACATCACTTGGAACAGGGGAGAGTAAGCTAAAGAGCGTTGTGGTTGTAATGCCTCTACTATCTGTTCAAAAGTTACATCTTGATGTTTATAAGCTTTGAGTGTAGTTTCCCTGACTTGTGCTAGTAAGTTCTTAAAACTGGGATTATCTTCAAAACTGGTTCTCAACACCAAAGTATTCACAAAAAAGCCAATCAGTGACTCTATTTCACTGCGGTTACGATTGGCAATTGGTGAACCAATTAAAATATCTGATTCACCACTGTAACGATACAGTAAAGTGGCAAACGCTGCCAGCAGGGTCATAAATAAGGTTGTACCCGACTCCCGAGACAGGCTTTGCAACTTCTGTGTTAGTTCAGTATTTAAACTAAAACTTTCAGTCCTACCCTGGTAAGTTTGCACACTTGGACGAGGGTGGTCTGTAGGTAATTGTAATCGCGATGGCGCATCATGCAATTGAGAAAGCCAGTAATCTAGTTGAGTTTTTAGGACTTCTCCACTCAACCATTGTCTTTGCCAAACCACAAAGTCGGCATACTGAATTGGTAATTCTGCTAACGGGGATGAAACTCCAGCACAAAAAGCTTGATATAAAGTAGATAGTTCTTGGATGAATACCCCCATTGACCAACCATCATAAACAATGTGGTGCATACAAAGTAGCAACACATAAGACTCTTTCTCTAGTTGCACCAAAGTAACTCGCAACAACGGACCATTGACTAGGTCAAAGGGTCGTTGAACTTCTTGAGATAACTGTTGTATGAGAGCAGACTGCTCGACTTTTGGCAATGCTTGCAAGTCCACCACTGGTAGGGTTATTGCCAGAGTAGGAGCGATCGCCTGGAAAGGATAGCCATCCTGATTGGGAAAAGTGGTTCGTAGAACTTCGTGACGCTGTATAATTTCTTGCAAGCTCTGCTCCAAATGATTAATCTGAAGCAAACCTTTAATGCTTACAGCAAAAAACTCGTTATAGGTAGTACTTTCTCCCTCTATTTGGTGTAGAAACCACAATCTTTGCTGATTTAAGGACAAAGGGATAGTTCCGTTCCTTGAAATGGGTCGAATGGGTTCAACAGCGAAAGTTGAGGCGAGACTGGCCTTTTGCAGAAACGCGATAATTTCATCTTTACGTTCAGCTAACTCAGCACGTATGTCTGGTGTCAGTGTTCCTTTAGGGGCATTACAGCGCAGGCTAACATCTTGTGCAGCAGATCCGTTAACTTCATCAATCCAAAGTTTAATATCTAAGTCATCTAAATACGACAAAAAGTTTTCTATAGGTTTCATAATTTTAGTTATTAAAAATTGCACTCGTTCTGTTCAAAAAATATTCAAATTAGAGGATTATGCCATGCTTACTACAATTTATTTACAAACAAACGGCAAACTTTCATGTGCAAATGACATATTATCGTAAGGATTCAGGTCTAATATTTAGGAAGCAGAGACGGACAAGACTGATAAC
>NZ_CAXTNE010000061.1:0-31320 GCF_964245445.1 uncultured Nostoc sp. | reverse complement strand
CCCCAGCTAAGAGCCCCCTGCCCCTTGCCTCTATTGCAATGGTATATTTTTTTATTTGGAAGTCCCTAAGCAACTTCACCTTCGCGGATTTTACACATACAATTACTACAAACACCTACACGACAACTAAAAGGTGGATTAATATCATTGGCTTCAGTAAATTCTAGGTTAGTGCCATCACTAGCTTGTTATGTCAAAGTTTTCCCAGATTTGGCAAAGACAATTTTTGTAAATATCTCATCTCTAGTTGCGATGCTTATGTTCTTGCCAGGGAGGTTTAGGAGGTGTGTTCCACTCAGTACAGCCATAAATAATAGCCAAAACGGTTTAGCCAATGAAAATGAATATGACCAAGTAGGGCGTAACTTTTTTGCTCACCCCTGTATTTTTGGTGTTGGTGTTACCAAATCAGAGACAGGAATTGGCATTGGTTACAACATAGGTAATATCGTTTCTCTGGATTTCCCCACTTCTGAAAATCCTCAAGAACATATTGGTGGTTTTAGTTTGCTTTCACTCAATGGTGCTGGTTTGGGTGTGATTGCAGTTGACCTATTGCAACACCTCTATGGGCAAGAACTTAAGAATACCATGTATCAACTTCCAAAATTTTTGGGTATGATTGCCTTCTGTGAGAGTCTACCTAATGCGGAAAACATAATTACCTTAGTTCCAGAAAAAAAGATAACTTTGGCAGCCCTGTAGGGCATTGTTGCGTGAATAGGGAAAAATGGTAAATTTTACTTATCCCCATTTCACACCTACTTTGAGCATTGGGCGGCTAGTTTGATCATGAATACGAAAGCCAAGACCAGCTATAAAGTTCGTAACTGGAAAGAATACAATGCAGCGCTAAAGCTTCGAGGCAGCATTACTTTCTGGGTAAATGAGGAGGTGGTGGAGCAATGGCGAAACGAAAATAAAACCGGACGAAAGGGAGCCTCGAATTATTATAGCGACGTTGCGATCGCCACAATGGGGACAATTCAATCGCTATTTTATCTACCAGGACGACAAGCAGAGGGTTTTTTGGAGTCGCTGTTCACGCTCATGGGGGTTGAGCTAGAAGTACCGGATCACTCCACGAAGAAGGCGTCGTTTAAGCAAGTTGTCGGTTGTCGCAGCAAATTAGTAATTTGAAACCTTGCTGCATCCACTGAAGATATCTCGCAATGTCGGGTTGCTTGGTCGAGTCTGCTTCTTATTCGGTAATATCTCTTGCAATAAGGGTTCAAAAATTTCCCATTCTGCATCTGTGAGGTCGCTAGAATACGCCATTAGTAGTGGATTTTAGATGCTGAATAGTACCTTAATTCAAAACCTCATAAGATGTCAAATGGAATGTGTTTGCAAGACCCAGGACTCGCGGTTTGTGAATATCATTAGAACGCAAGGCAGCGATCGCTTGGGTAACAGAGTGATCTAGGCTATTAATTCCACTGGCGGTTAGTTCAGCAAAAAAATCTAGATCAGTAGCAGGATTGATGATGGCTTGAGAATTCATAGTCAAGTCTCCTTGATTGGGTGAATGATTTGAATATAAAAACAGAAAGGGAAGAAGTAAGGAAGATCAAAAAGTTTGGTTGAACTAAATCTCAGCTAGACTATGAGGCTATCTGATTGTATTAGACCCGAATGGCACTAAGAAAAGCTCTAAGCTATGGGGAGTTATGGGGAATAAGCCTCCAGCCTAAAGGCTATTTAACAGTCCCAAAGAAATTCTGTGCCCACATCCCAATACCGTGGGGAATAAGCCTCCAGCCTAAAGGCTATTTAACAGTGAAGGGATGGGTCAGGTGATGCCTGCGGCAACCCCTGGGCGTATATGGTTGCCTTGCAGATGCAGCATTAGTGATGAATGCGATAAAAGTACAGGGATTGTCCAAAAATTTCTTGTAGATAGGAAAAGCTTACTCGTTCATGAAATACTTTCTTCGATACGAGCAAGCAAACATCATAAATACTACTGTCGGCTATTGCCAAGCTAGGGCAAGATTACCAGAGCTAAAAAGAAAAGACTGTTCATAGCGTCCTTGTCATAATCGTGCCGTTAGTATCTTGATTAGCGGCATTGGTAATGACCTGAATTAAAGGTGTTACCCGAATATGGTCATTAATTGGGAAGTTGTAAAATGCTTCAAAGTTAGTTTGAGTAGCATTGCCAATATCTCTTTCAATAAATGGCTGTCCTGCGGCAATATCTGCTAAACACCCCGGCTTCAACAAGTCTCGGAACGCAACACCTGCCATCCAGTATTGAAGATTGAGATCCCCAAAATTAGTGTTACTGTAGTCGCCGTAGCCATAACGACCAAAAATCGCTAACTTTTGTAAAAGTGCGAATTCAAAATTAAGCCCTAACACATTAAAGCGGTTACTCAGGATATACCCACTACTATACTCGAGACGTACAGCCAGAGGTTTGGCAGGGGCATATTCAAGTTTAACTATACCTTGATAAGTATCACCGAATAAACCGCGATCGCCTACGGTGGAGCGTAGCCCATTGCCTAGATGGTCTGAAAAAACGACCCTGTATAGCTTTCAGGGTTTTTATTAGTTTCGCCTGATTTGATCATGAAGATACAAGCAATGAATTGGAATGAATGGTCTGGCGAATTTTCATACCATTTCTTTGTGAGGCTACGCCAAATTTTCTCGGCTTCTTATTTCTTTCTTTGTGTCCTAGCGGAAAGCATCGTTTCTTTAAAAATTTTTAGATAAACTTCATCAAATCCTTGCACAAAGCGCTCTCCACTCCCATATCACTCTGGAAATTAACAGGACTCCACCACGACATCTCCATAAAAATTTTGTCTTTGTTGTAAAAAAAAATAACTATATCCAGAGTATTTACTGATTTACATCCCTCGTGTAAAGGTTAGTTTTAATACATAAGTTCGCCGGACTCAGTGACACCTCTTATAACAGGTTCGACTAAGTTGTTACATTAGTTCCCTTAAGTTAAGGGGTAAACCTACTAAAGTTTCAACCAATTCAACTTTGACCACTCAACAAGCGCAGAGAAGACAGGAAAAGTCTCCGGCTTTGCGCTGCCTTGTCTGCGTACAAATTGTCCGATCACTTTCAATAAAAGACTAACGATTGACGGTATTAACATCCCTACTTTAACCATCAAAGGTTAATAGGATAAAAGTTTTCAGTTTTACAAAAGTGTTTCTACAAACGACGCGATTCCAAGTCGCAATCGCACAACTGCGACTGTCTTAAAAAGACTAGATAAATCATCCATTCAAATAACTACTTAGCAACATAGTTTATTGCTGAGAACGTACTACCAATTCACCTTACAAATATTCGGAGTTAATCTCATGGCTGGCAAAACATACTACGTTTCTGGAACAGGCAGTGATAAAAATGATGGCTTGAAGGAAGGAGCTGCATTTCGCACCCTCCAAAAAGCTGGAGACTTGGTAGCCGCAGGTGATACCGTCTACGTCATGAATGGTACTTACACAAATATTTACCCTAATATCCTGAGTATTTCAGATAAGCACGGTACCGCTAATGCGCCAATCACATTTACTGCTTATCCAGGACACACACCTGTTCTAGAAGCACACAAAAACAATTGGAATGCTGTCTCAATTACAGGCTCTTCTTATATAGTAATTGAAGGGCTGACGATGGCGGGAGCGCGAGATGAAACTACATTAAAATATGCGCTCCAAGAAAAAAATAATTTGGGTAATCCAGCAACATCTGGAAATGGTATTAATGTTACATATATTGATGGTGATAAAAAGCAGCATTCACATCACATCACAATTAGTAATAACAACATTTCTAAGTTTCCAGGAGGTGGGATTGCAACAACCCAAGCAGACTACATTACAGTAGAAAACAATGTCGTTTCTGGGAATGGTTGGTATTCTCCCTTTGGAGTTCAAGGGATTACAATGCTGAACCTCTGGAATTCTGATAATAATGTTACAGATTACAAAGTAATTATTCGTGGCAATACTTCCTTTGATAACAATCAGTTAGTACCTAGTGATGCAACGGGAAAAATACAAGAAGGTCATGGGGTGATGCTTGATAGAAGCTACATTGGCACTGAATTTTATGCTGGTAAAGCCTTAATTGCCAACAATTTAATCTACAACAATGGTGGCGCAGGTATTCAAATTTTTAAAGGACAAAACCCTGTAGATATTGTAAATAATACAACTTACAAAAATTCACAAAAACTTTTACTCGGAGAAATTTTTATTAACAGCTCTAAAAATGTTCAGGCATCTAACAATATTATGTATGCAAAGTCCGGAGCGTCTGCCAATTATATTGCTAATTCTAGTAATGTTTCATTTGACAATAACCTTGCTTACAACGGAGCTTTTAAAGGCACAGGATCAGGAAATGTTTTAAACAAAGACCCGTTGTTTGTTAATGCAGCGAATCATGACTTTAGGCTCAAATCTGGAAGTCCTGCGATCGATGCTGGTTCCAATGCCTTCAATAGCATTACTAAGAATACTCCCCTAGATGGCGATGGCAACGGCAGTGTATTGATTGATGCTGGTGCATACGAAGCCGCGACCAATAAGACTCCTATTACTAACAAAATTTCTCTTCTTAATGGCACTGATAATTCTGAGTACTTAAAAGGCAATGCCCCAGCCAACAAGATTTATGGGTTGGGGGGTCAAGACACTATCGTAGGTAATCTAGGAAATGACCAACTTTCCGGAGGCGACGGAAACGATACGCTATTTGGTGGTATCGGCGATGACCAACTATTAGGGGGCACAGGCAATGACCGACTTTATGGGGGCAATGGCAAAGATGTACTTACAGGGGGTTATGGCGCTGATACTTTTGTGTTGGCTTTAGGTGAGGGCACAGACTCCATTACTGACTTTGAAATAGGTAAGGATAAGCTTGCGTTGTCAGGTGGTCTCAAGTTCGGTCAATTGTTGATACAGCAACAAGGAAGTATTGCTTTGATTATGGATAGTTCTGACAATCAAGTGTTGGCGAGGTTGGATAATGTCACTGCAAGTATACTTTCGGCTCAACCTTCCACTTTTATCACTATTTAGTTGTGTCTTTTGATATCCCTCTTCCAATACGGTTCGGTTAACAAAGTTATCTGTTGAAGCGAGCTGTTATTAAGTAGGGGGAGAAGAGAAGCAGGGGAAGAGAAATTGCTTAATAACTCTCTTCCCTCCCCTGCCTCAAGAGCTTATCCGAACCATATTGATCCCTCTCCTAAGAAACAAGGCAGGAGGCAGAAAGCAGAAGGCAGAAGGGAAGAGGATTTGACTTGTTTCTTCCATCCATAACGGAAGCGAGCGCGTCCGTAAACAGCTTCTGTGAGTCTGCGGGAGGGAAATCTCTAAAAGCTTTATCAGTCAATCAATACAAGCTATCCTATTACAAAAACTTGGTTGTTGTATTTGTTATTAGAAAAAAATCTTGCGATGCCTGCGGCGGGCAAAGCCATCGCTTCGTATACAAAAGCTCTAGAATTCAGAAATGGCAAAATTTTTCGGAGAGTAACACAAGAGGGATATCAGAACAGAGCGATCGCATCAGTCGAGTGTATTCGGATTCGCTCTTTAGAGATTGTTGAGGGTTTTGGAGTCTGAATAGGCAAATAGAATAATACCCTAAGCATTTTTTTTGTCAATTTTTTATTTCTTTGGTTAGACTGAGTTTGCAATTTTCTTAGATCCGGAAAATTTTGTGTTCGCACTCGTCACTTACTTCGCAGTACTGCTCAAGAATATCCGTCCACCGGAACATCGGATCAAAGCGGCGCAAGAATTTCACTGGTTAGCGCGTGATTATACTGATGAGAATGAAAACTTTGTCACCTATGACGCTCCTAACTCTTTCTTTGCATTATGATATACAAACCCCGTCAACAAAAGCTGTTGAGATGGATTGCATTGTTCCTAATTGGGACATTTCTGCAATTATTGTTTTACATCCCGACACCAGTCTTATCTCAAAATTCCAGTAGTTGTGGCAATATTACAGCCCCGCTTACTCCTGAAGAACAAACTTATGCTCGTGCTGCTTGGCAGTATTTTGTCAAAAATTATCAGCCAGCAACGGGATTTACCAATTCTACTGGCGGTTATCCTTCTGGTACACTCTGGGATATGGGGAATTACCTGATGGCGTTGAATGCTGCACGCTGGTTAAATCTTACTGACCAAGCAGATTTTGATTCACGCCTCAACAAGTTTTTGACAACTCTCAACAGCTTAAAGTTATTTGAAGATACCTTGCCCAATAAAGTCTATAACGCAGCCAACGCACAAATAGTTGATTATGGCAATAATCCACTGGAGCGAGGTATTGGTTGGTCTGCTTTGGATGTCGGGCGAATACTTGCTGCGTTTGATGTTATCCGCACCTGTCACCCTCAATATAATGACTGGCTAAAAGGAATTGTAGCAAAGTGGCAGGTAGCGCGATCGCTCAAAGATGGACAACTTTTTGGAGCTGCTGTTCTCCCAGACAACAAAACATTATCGGTGCAAGAAGGACGACTTGGCTACGAAGAATACGCGGCTAGGGGTTATCAACTTTGGGGCTTCAACGCATCTAAGGCTATTTCTTTAGAACCATTTAAGCTAGTTGAAATTAATGGTGTGCAAATTCCCGTTGATACCCGTGACTTTCAAAGTACCAACGCTAATAATTACGTTGTTAGTGAATCTTATATCCTTGATGGGATTGAGTTTGGCTTGCAAGGTGAGTTAGCTGATTTTGCTGCTAGGGTTTTAGATGTGCAAAAACGGCGTTATGATACCACGGGGCAGTTGACTGCTGTCACAGAAGATAATATCGATCAAGCGCCTTATTTTCTCTACAACACTGTCTACGCCAACGGTGCAAACTGGGCAACAATCACCGATGCTAATCAACCTTATCCACAGTTTCGCAGCATCAGTACCAAAGCTGCTTTTGGTTGGCGCTATCTTTTTCCAGATAATCCTTATGCTCAAAAAGTTTTTGATGCTGTCAAGGATCTCCGCAGTCCTGATGATAGTGGTTACTATGCTGGTATCTATGAAGAATCAAAACAACCTAATAAAGCTTTGACAGGTAATACTAATGGGCTAATTTTGGAGATTTTATACTACAAAGCTAAGGGAAATCACCCTTTAATTGCTTCTAGTTCTGTAACTGTGTCTACTGGCAAGCCCAGTGAAAATGCTTCTCCTGCAACACCCTCAAATCAACCAGATTCTACTGTTACAACTCTGATCGCAAATCAACCAAATTCTACTGTTACAACTCCTAGCCCAACCCCTGCGGATACTTCTAAACCTACAGAAGTGGCTGTTGCACCCATTCCACCAGTGGATAGCCCCAAGTCCTCATCTAACCTCAAACTAGATCGACTACTGTCAGTAATTGAACGGCGTTATGCAGAGGCGGCTTGGCGATACTTTCAAGCGAATTATCACTCCAAGAGTGGGCTGATAGATGATCGCAGTGATTTCAAAGGTGCAACCCTCTGGGGTTTAGGAGATTATCTTGCAGCAATCCATGCAGCGCGATCGCTCGATATAATTACCCCCAAGGAATTTGACCAGCGCACCCGACATCTTTTAGCAGCCTTAACAAAGTTACCATTGTTTGCTGGAGAATTGCCGGGTCGGGGTTATGATACCAGAACGCTGCAATCAGTAGATTATGGTGGAAATCCAGTTCCAGAAGGCAACGGCTGGTCAGCTTTAGATTTAGGTAGAATGCTGGCAGCGCTTTACAACTTAAAAACTTGTCATCCAGAATACACGGCTGCCGTAGATAAAATTGTGCTGGATTGGTCATACTTGCGCGTGGTACGTGAGGGTATTCTCTCCAGTGCTACAACCGCCAAAGATCAAGAGGGGCGATCGCTTACCCGCATCAATCCTGAAACCCGCTTGGGTTATGAGGAATATGCAGCTCGTGCTTTTCAATTATGGGGGTTTAATGTTGATGGTTCTGCTGTTGGGGGTGAATATCAAACTGCCTCAGTAGAGGGTGTGAAAGTTCCAATCCAGCGTCATCGCAAGGATACTAAATCGAAAGTTAACCAATACACAGTTAGCAATCCATTCTTACTCTATGCACTGGAGTTTGGACTAGATCCACAAATGCGATCACTCTTTGAACCAATTTTTCAGGCGCAAGCTGAACGTTACCATCGCACTGGAACTCTTACAGCCTCAGCCACCACCTTAATTGATCGTAAACCTTACACTGTCCACAGCACAATTACTGGGCGGGGTGAGTCTTGGGTGGCCTTAGGAGATGACGGGCAAACTGTACCAAAAGGGCGATTGGTAAGTACAGCAGTCGCTTTTGCCTATGATGCCCTGCTTCCAGAAAACAAGTACAGTCAAGAGTTACTGCAAGGAACAACTGACTTATATAATCCATTAGCCGGATTTTATGAAGGTTTCTATGAAGCCACAGGTAAAACGGCAGTTGGTTTCACCAGCAGCACCAACAGTATGATTTTGCAATCCTTGCTGTACAAAGTCATGAATCGACAACCCCTAATTCGTCCGGCTACCAGCATGAAATCTCCTTGGTGGCAAGAAATTACAAAGGGAGATTCTGGGCGAGGTTTACCCAACACTGCAAAACAACGAGCCAAGTTAATTTCTGATAGTTCTGGAAGTTACTGGGTTTCAGGTAGTGAAAATACTAAGTTAGTAACGAATACAAAAGTTACAAAGTAAGAACGTCTTCCGATACCTGAAGCAGCTCCACCTACAACAAAGTAAGCTAATCGGCAGAGTTAAAAGTCAGACAACTTTTTGACTCTGCTTTTTAACGCCTATTTTGCGAAATCTTATTACACCTTGATTGAAATATAACTCACTGTAATTACAAAGTCGTGTTTGTTATTAATCAGTTGTATTTGGGAATACTTGTACATGATGCAGTTATTAGCTTGCACAGTAACTGACATCTCGATTCAAAATCCCAGGTTATTCCTTCAAATCTATGAACAAGGTACGACTGGCGCTGATGATGCTAATTTTACTAGGAAGCATCTTTGCGAGTAAAAATTTAATGGCGATCGCTGATGCCTCAAAGCAACTCGAAAACCGTAAATTAAACCAAACAACTTCCAATCCTCCTGTACTACTGGGACTATACACCCCAGATTACATCGGAAATAAAAGTACAATTGACAGCCAATTGCGTCAAGTCGATCAATGGGTTGGTAAGCACCATTCTATTGCTGGATTTTTCTTTGATATCGAAGACTCGAATCCTGCCTACAATATCCCAGTTTCCCTAGAACAACTCAAGCAAAACGGATACACAGCCTTTATTAATCTCAAATCCACTCGTTCAGCAGCGCAGATTGCTAAGGGAGACGTAGATAATTCTCTGCAAAAAGTGGCAAAAGCATACTCTGACTGGGCAAAACGAGGCGAGGGTCGTATTGCGTTTATCGCTCCGTTGCAAGAGATGAACATTCCCGGAGAAGCATACAGCAAAGACCCACAAAACTTCAAGTTAGCTTATCAACGTATCCAAAAAATATTTAAAGAAGCTGGTGTATCTTCACAGGCAATCCGTTGGGTATTTGCACCTAATGGTTGGAGTGAAAACAACGAACATCGCTTTGAAAACTACTATCCTGGGGACAAGTCGGTAGATGTCGTTGCCTTTAGTTCGTACAACTGGGGGTATTGTAGTAATTCTTCTTGGAAACACTGGAGTAGCCCAAAAGAAGTTTTTGAACCATATATCAAGCGGATGAAGCTTATGGCTGGCAGTAAGCCGATTTTCATTGCTCAAACAGCTAGTACGAGTAATACGCAAAATAGTTTGCCCAACAGTGCCAAAGACCAATGGTTACGAGACTCTTACACTCAGCTAGCTGGGATAGGTGTAAGAGCCATTCTTTATTTCAATATTAATAAGGAATGTGATTGGGCAATTAACAGCAATAGCGGCAAATCTGCTGGTTATAAAGACGCGGTAAATAATCCGGCCTTCGGCTATTTATCGCCTGCTGAGTTGGCAAAGAAAATATAAATGGCAACAAGCGGCATCAAAAGCATGATTTTGCAATCAGTTTTGTACGCAACGGCAAATCAACAACCCCTGCTTTGTCCAAGTCCGGCGACATGGCAATGTTCTCCTACCCCATCTATGATCATTGCTGCCCCTAATAACTTTAATCCTAATGTCCAAACACCAACGCCACCAACCGTTCCAGAACTGGTTGCTCCGATAGTCACGCCACTACCACAAAAACCAAAACCGACACCACCAAAACCAACCGCTACGCCAGAAAAACCTGCTACTCCAACGCCCACAACTTCTTTCCCACGATTGACTCAAGAAGCGGATAAAATTGCTGCGGGGCGGGCTTGGAAATATTTTGAGCGTAACTGGAATCCTCAAACAGGTTTAGTAAATTCGGTAGATAACTTGCCGTGGACAACTTGGTGGGATCAAGGTAGTGCCTTACTAGGAATTCATGCGGCTTACCAGTTAGGGTTATTGCCGCAAGATGTTTTCCAAAAGCGGATGAACACATTGCTACAGACGTTAGAAAAACTGCCGCTACCTGCAACTGGTTTGCCCAACAAAGCTTATAGCACCCGTACTGCCGAAATGCGCCGACTCAATGACACCCCCGATCCCAAGGGTACAAGTGGTTGGTCAGCTTTGGATATGGCGCGATTTTTATTAGGATTGCATGTTATGCGATCGCATTATCCAAAATATAGCGATCATATCAATCGCATTGTCGCTCGTTGGCATACATTGAAACTTGTCAAAGATGGTTGGTTAAATGGTGCCATTCCCAGAGCAGGCAAACTTCTCGAAGTGCAGGAAGGGCGATTAGGCTACGAGCAATACGCTGCTCAGAGTTTAAAGCTGTGGAATATTCAAGCTTCAAATGCTCTTTCCAATCCACCAATAAAAACGGTTGAAATAGATGGAATTAAACTGCAAACTGACGAGCGTAATTTCAAAAACTCTGGAGCTACTAACTACCTGACGAATGATCCTTATTTACTCTGGGGTTTAGAAATGGGTTGGAATGATGCTGTTAAGCCTCAAGTGCAAAATCTTTTCAAAGTGCAACAACAACGGTTTAAACGCACTGGGATTTTAACTGCTGTAAATGAAGATTCCTTAGATCGTCCTCCTTACTTTCTGTATTACAGTGTCTACGCCAATGGTCAACCTTGGCAAGCCGTAAACACCACGGGAAAAAGCTATCCCCAATTGCGGTTTGTCAGCACGAAAGCAGCATTCTCTTGGTTTGCGCTCATGCCAGATGAGCCTTACACGAAAAAGCTGCGAGACTTTGCTCAAAATTTATCCGATAAAAATCGTGGCTATCTTTCAGGGCGATATGAAAACTCCAAACTAGGTGTTAATGCTTCAGTTGACATTAATACGAATGCGATCGTTTTAGAAAGTCTGCTTTACCAAGCTAGAGGCAGACATCCTCTAGTGCTTGACCCTTCGGAAATTAAAAATTAAAACTTAAAGTAATTAAATTTTTAATTTTTAATGCTCAATTTCTAATTCTTTTAATTACTGGTACTAACATGACTTCAGTTTCTCTTGTTGATAATTCCTCAAACTTTTCCGGTAACAGTCGCTCATCACTCAAAAAAAGAACGCTGTTGTTTCGCTACCTGGCAGAAATAAATTTAATTTTTGGGATCTGGTATTTGCAATGGCGCATCACCCATTCCATCAATTTTGATGCCCTCTGGATCTCAATTCCTTTACTGATAGCAGAAATTTATAGCTATTTCGGTGGTGTAATGTTTGTAATTGGGTTGTGGCGTCCTTTAGTGCGACAGATTAAGTCTCTCGACCAGATGATCCCATCTATACCCAGATCGGACTGGCCAACAGTGGATGTATTTATCACCTGCTACAATGAGCCGCCGGAAATTGTCGAAGAAACTGCCAAAGCTGCTCTAGCAATAGATTATCCGCCAACCAAGTTATGCGTTTATGTACTGGATGACGGTAACTCGGCTGATATACGAGCTATGACAGAAAGATTGTCTATCGAGGATTTACAGTCACCACAACTACAACGAGAAGCGAATCGAATTGATGCAGAACACTCTAGCTTGTTGGAGCGTCTGAAGCAACTGGAAAATTTTACACCTAATACTCAAGCTGCTGAACAATGGCTGCAATCATCAGAATCGGTGGTTAATCAATTTGCTACCGAATTTGTCCAAAGTCTACGACAGTTTATTCTTTGGTTACCTCCACAGCATCAAAGTATAAGCGATTCTCCTGCAAAGACGCTACGCGAACGTTTAAATACCGAACGAAAAGCCTTAGAAGCAGCTATTCGCAAAAAAGAACTGGAACTGGTGGAACTCTCCCGATTTCGCTACATTGCTCGTCCCAAGACCCCTGGTGTAGCGCATCATGCTAAAGCAGGGAACATCAATTATGCAATTTTTTCTGGAGAAACGGCAGGAAGTTTTATTGTTACTCTAGATGCTGACCACATTCCCAAGCCAAATTTTCTCAAGCGAGTTTTGCCTTATTTTTACACCTATAATCTTTCAACAGGAAAATACAACCAGAATCAAATTGCTTTTGTACAAACTCGCCAGGATTTTTATAATATTCCTCCAGGCGATCCTTTTGGACATCGAGCAAATTTATTTTATGGTCCACTTCAACAAGGTAAAGATGGCATGAATTCTGCGTTCTATACTGGCACAAATGCGATATTGAGACGTGAAGCATTAGTTAGTGTAGGGCTGCAAAATTTTGCTGATGAATTTGCCAAAGATGAAAAACGTTTAGATGAATTTCATTTAGTTGGTGGGGTATCGAGTAATAGCATTACCGAAGATATGAATACAGCCATGCGTCTGCATAGTGCTGGTTGGAAATCTGTTTATCACAATGAACTTTTGGCAGAAGGTTTAGCGCCAGATGACTTGAGTTCTACTCTTAAACAAAGGCTACGCTGGGCACAAGGAACTATTCAAGTACTAGTAAGAGAAAATCCACTGACAAAATCAGGGCTAATATTTTGGCAGAGGTTGCAATATTTTCAGACGATGTATAGTTATTTTTCAGGTTTTGCAACTCTGGTTTTTATTTCTTGTCCAATTATCTATTTTTTTACGGACATTGTTCCAGTTAAAACCTACGGGTCTGACTTTGCCATACACTTTTTCCCAGCTTTTATTATCAACCGTCTCACTTTCATGGCAGCTACTTGGGGTATTCCAGCTAGAGAAGTTTGGCGTTCTGAACAATATGCGATCGCTTTATTTCCCTTATTAATCCAAGCCGTATGGAGTGTGTTCACGGGACAAAAACTCAATTTCCAAGTAACACCTAAGCAACGCCAATCCGGGATTTATCTTCGGCTCGTTTGGCCACAACTGCTTGTCTTCGCCCTCACTATTTTAGGAATATTGTGGAGTGTTTACCGCTTTGCGATTGGTCATCTAAATAATCCTTTAGTTCACTTATTAAATAGTGTATGGGCTATCTATAACTTGTTACTTTTGTGGGCTATCATCCGCGCATCTGTTTGGCAACCTTCAAAAGAAGCCTAAGAGGCTAGTACCACAAGGCGGAAGTCACGCATTCAAACGTCAAAAGGCTTGAATTTTGGGTTTTTTGGCTGTAATGAAATGGTAGGTTTATTTCCGCCGACCTGTGCTACTAAAGAAAGCAGGAGAAGAGAAGGTAAATAATAAATAACTCATAACTCCTGAGTTGCAAATCCAATTTAGAAAAAAACAGCTATGAACACTTATTCAGACTTAAACAACTTTGGTGGGCGAACTGTCTTAACAATTTATGCTCATGCTGATGATGAAGTTCTACCTGCTGCTGGCACTCTCAGTCTGATGTCCAAGGCAGGCTGGAATGTTCGTTGTTTAATTTTGACTGATGGCAGTCTTTCTAGTTCGCCTATTAAGGGTACACGTCATCAAGAAGCAGATGCAGCTGGGAAAATCATCGGTGCAACTTATGAGTTTTATGCACTTGAAGAGTATAATTTCTCAACACAAGCAGTGATTAAAGTTACTGAAGAAGCTATTAGGCGTTGGCAACCGGATCTGATTATTACTCATGCACCACAACCTGAAAAATATGGACATAGAGATCATGAAGTGTGTGCGATCGCAGTTTCTAATGTTGCTACTCGCAAAAACATATCTTTATGGTATTCAGCACCACCTGTTTTTTTGCGTGGTTTTGAACCTAACTTTTTTGTAGATATCACCTCTGTAATTGAGGAAAAAGTTGCAGCTATCGGTTGTTATGAATCAGAGCTAAATAAAGCATTTATGCAACTTGACGCTATACTAGTTTTATCTCGTTTTTGGGCACGAGAGTTAGGTCAAAAAGATGGTTATTTTGAAGCTTTTGAAATTTCTAGGCAATGTGTAAATGCTAGCTACTTTACTGCAATAGCAAATAATAGCTACCAAGCAATTCAACACAGTTAATTGCATATTAAACCCAAAACTATTACTTTCTCTATTGCGGTTTGCTTAGGTCGATGCCAAAATATAAATACATATTCTCAAGCCCAATAATAGGAAATAAACCATGAATTTGAGTGTAACAGTTCTAGAATTATCTGGAATTTTAGATGGAATTAGAGGGAATGAACTGCGTCGTGAAATTAGCGAAATTTTGGCAAATGGAGCCGATATTTTGTTAATTGACATGAAAGAAGTAAAATTTATCGATAGTTCTGGTTTAGGTGCTTTAGTATCAGCAATGCAAATGGTGCGAAATGCTAATGGTAAACTTTTTGTCTGTTCTATCAACGATCAAGTCAGGATGTTGTTTGAATTGACTAAAATGGATAGAATTTTTCAAAGCTTTGCTGACCAAGAGGAATTCAATCGCCAAGTATTGGCAACACAGTAATCAGATAGAGAGTACAAAATTTGAATATGCATATTTGACTATTTTAGCCAAAGTTAACTTTTACCAAAGATAAGTCATCATCAAGATTATCTTGAGCATTTAAGGTGAGAATATTTGCTAATAGTTGATTTAGGTTGCAGGTATCTTCCAGGCTATATTTCGTTAGTAAGTCAATGAAAGCATCAATACCCCAAATTTTGCCATCTGACTGATTAATTTCATAAGCACCATCACTAAAGATGTATAAAGTGCTGTTTTCTTCAATATCAAAAACAGCATCCTCAAATTTGACATCAGGTAAAAAACCAATTGGTAAATCTAAAGAACTTAACTGTTCAACTTGGATGCTTGTTGTAGAGGTATTAGATAACAATAAAGCTGGTGGGTGTCCAGCGTTGGCATAAATGAGTTGACGTTTAAGGCGGTGATAAACTCCATACCAAATTGTGAAGTATTTATCACCGTGCTTCGTCATTTGGAAGGCATGATTGAGCGCTTTTAAGACTTCACTGGGTTGACAAAAGTTAGTGTTCGGTAGAGATTGCGATCGCAAAACATTCTGCACAGATACAGATAGGAGGGCTGAACCCACCCCATGACCTGATACATCTAACAAATAAATTGCCAAATTATCCTCGTCGATCCAATGATGGTCAAAGCAATCTCCCCCTAGCTGTGCTGAAGGAATAAACAGATTTTCTGTAGTTACTGCTCCTACAAGTGGTGAGGGTAAAAGCGATCGCACATAATCAGCAGCCTCAGCTAATTCTGCTTCCAAAATTTGCTTTTGGGTTTGTAAATCTTGATTTAGTGTCTCCAAAACTTCTTTTTGACTTTGTAAATCCTGATTTAACTGGTGTAATCTTAGCCCTGCTCTTACCCGTGCTTTCAATTCATTCATTTCTATTGGTTTAGAAACAAACTCGTCTGCTCCAGCATCAAGTCCCTTAACTCTATCTTCCTCCTCTCCTCGAGCTGCTCCCCTAGCAGTCAATAGAATAAAAAAAGTAGTTGCCAATTCTGGATCTGCCCTAATTCGACGACACACTTCTAACCCATCTAATTGAGACATCATCCAGTCACAAATAATCAGAGCAGGACGTAGTAATTGTGCTTGTGTAATTCCTTCCTCGCCATTTTTGGCTACACTGGTATCATAACCCTGATTTTGGAGTGTTTTTTTCAGTACTGTTCGCACTATAGGGTCATCATCAATAACCAGAATTTTAAACATAAATTGAAGCTAAGTAGAATAAAAAGTGATTAATTGCTTTCATTAAACTTATATTAAATTTAATTTTAAATGTATAGTGAAAATACTCAAATTAAATAAATTAGTTACGGAATATGATCGGATCAAAATATTTTATTGGTTAAAAAGTGAAAAATAAAATTTCTCTAAAAGTCAACACAGACCTGACAGCCTCGCCTCAAGTCTTATCTTGGTTCGAGCAGATTAATCAACCACCTATCCCCGATAAAAAAACTTGGTGGCAATGTCAAACTCTGATGATGGAAGGCTTTACAAACATTGTGGAACATGCTCACAGAAATTTACCTATTGAAACTCCTATTGAAATAGAAGCTGTACGATTAGATGAATACATAGAAATTCGCATTTGGTCTCAAGGCGAACCCTTTGACTTAGAGCAGCAGCTGCAACAAACATCTGAATTTGAGGAGAATGAGCAAGAGCGCGGACGTGGTTTAAAAATCATGTCTGCCATTGCCGACAAGTTGAGTTATGAGCCGACAGTAGATCATCGTTACTGTTTATTTATTAGTAAATATTATTAAAGTTTAGGAATTAAGAGTTCTGCTTAAAAATTCTTGGATGCGTTTAACAAACTCTTCTAACTCGAAAATTAAGTTAGTAGTACCTCGGCGCTCTTGATTGATCGCTAGTTGTTCTAATTTTTCTGCTGCCAGATACATAGTTGTAACTCCCATATTCGTACTAGCACCTTTAATTTGATGGGTTTCAAGCGCTAGTTGATTATAGTCGTGGGTTGCGATCGCTATTTTAATTACCTCTAGACGAGGTTGAATATCTTCAACAAATAATTGTAGTAATTCCAATTCAAATTCTGAGTTGTTTTCTGAGAGTTGATGCAAGCGTTTCCAATCAATTGGCAGCTCAAATGAATCTACATCTATTGTAGAAACTGTCTGTTCCAAAACATCTGTTTCTTTTTCCCTAAATATCGCACCTCCCCAACGCTCTAGCGCCGCAGCCAATTTTTCTTTGATTACTGGCTTGCTTAGATAGTCGTCCATTCCGGCATCTAGACACATTTGTTGATCTTCTTTCATGGCATTAGCTGTCATCGCAATTACTACAGGACGACGACCACTGACAAAGCTACTTTTTGGCCAACGATGAATTTCTTTTGTGGTTTCTAAACCGTCGAGAACTGGCATTTGGCAATCCATCAGAATTAAATCGTAGGGAATTTTTTCTAATAGCTGCAAGGCTTCTTTTCCATTACCAGCGACATCAGCACTGTAGCCCAGACTTTGGAGTTGCTTCAAGGCTATTTTCTGATTTACCAGATTATCCTCAGTTAAGAGAATTCTTAATTTATGGGGGTCAAGAGACTGGTAAGAAGACACAGGGTAGCTTTTACGCGCGGACAATAAAAATAACTCTTGACTCTTGACTCCTGACTCCTCTGGAATAACAGAAGCGGCAATCGTAAAGTAAAATGTACTACCTACACTAAGCTCACTTTCAACCCAAATTCTGCCACCCATTAACTCGCACAGTTGCTTACAGATAGCAAGACCTAAACCAGTACCGCCATACTGTCGAGTAATGGAGGAGTCAACTTGACTGAAAACTTTAAATAAACGTTCAAGGCGATCGCGTGGAATTCCGATGCCTGTATCTTTAACACTAAACTGAATTTCCTCAGTATTTGCAGTAGAAGAATGATTAATATCGCTATTCTTGCGGGTTATAACTGAAACTTCTATGCTTCCAGTTTCGGTAAATTTAATAGCATTACTGAGTAAATTAATCAAGACTTGGCGCAGTCTGGTGATATCTCCCACAATTGTATTAGGAAGTTCAGGAGTATCTAAAAATGTGAGTTTTAAACCTTTTTCTCTAGCTGTAGGCCCAAGCATATAAAGAGCCTCATTAATACAGTTTCGCAAACCAAAAGCTTCCTCTTCTAATTCCAAATTACCTGACTGGATTTTGGAGAAGTCAAGGAAATCGTTAATAATTTTGAGCAAAGAATTTCCACTGTTATAAATGGTTTCAACAAACTCTTGCTGTTCATCAGCCAATTCAGTATATAGCAACAAACTGGCCATACCAATTACCGATGCAATTGGAGTCCGAACCTCATGGCTAATCATCGCTAAGAATTCCTGTTTAGCAAGTTCAGCCTGCTTTCGTTCAGTCATGTCTCGCAAAATGTAAACATAACCTTGAAAATGTTCAATTTCTGTCTTCACTATTGAGGATGAAAAAGCTACGGTAATTGTTTTCCCACTTTTGGTATAGCAAATGCTTTCCACCTCTTTTACTAAAGGACTTATGTTTTGATTATGGGTATCAATACTTTCAATATCCCTAATCATTAATTGATAGTTATTGACTTCTTTAATCACTTTGGTGATAGGTTGACCGATGAGTTCTATTTCGCTATATTGCAATAAGTTTTGTGCAGCATAATTGATTTTTTTTATTTCACCTGATAGCGTAGTCACTAATAACGCATCTGCCATTGATGTCACAATTTGGTCAATATATTGTTTGGAAGCCTTTAAGTTACGTAGCAAAAGATTTGCTTCATTTGCACCTTGAAATAAAGATTGCTCAAGAACCATCCGTTCTGTCGCATCTTCAATAACAATGATTAGTCGATTGCTAAAATGGTTTTCTGGGATATTATTAGTAATACGAATATCAATATATAAAGGAGAAGCCGTATCTTGCGATCGCATAATTCCCTTTAATTCAAAATTATCTTGCTTTCTCTGCCGAATTGCATCAAAAACATCTTCAAGTCCCTCTAATTCAGGAAATACAATCCGAACATCTTGACCTGGCTTAAATTCATTAGGAATATCAGCAAAACGATTTAGTCCCAAAGACATCTCTAGAATCTTGAAGTTCTCATCAATTATCAAATATTCAATACCACATACAGATAATAAATTATTAACAAATGAGTTCATGTTCATTAAATTAAATGAGTTGCTAAATTTTGAAATATGTTATCAACATTATTGCCAGTTTTGGCTGAAGTTATATATGTATCTAATATATTAGTTTTATTTGTGAATTGATACATTTGACGGATGTTTTCTAAATACTCGGCTGCAATCATATCTGATTTATTCAGTGCAACAACAATATAGCTTTTAGGATTAACAGCTAAAAAAGTTTGAATATGATCCTGAATATGATAAAGCGTTTCTGTTTGTGTCACATCACCAACTATCACAGCACCTTTAGAACATTGAAAATAATTTTTAGCAACTGCCTTAAATTTATTACTACCTTCTATATCCCAAATTATCAACTGTAAATCTTGTACACTAAATAGGTGTTTTTCCGAAACACTAACCAATTTACGAGAGATTTTTACTCCTACAGTTGAAAGATATTCGTCACTAAATTGAGACTCAACAAATCTGCGAATTAGACTAGTTTTTCCAACACCAAAATCACCAAATAAACATATTTTTTTAGAAATTGTAGACATAGTTGGGTTAAAGTAGGGAATATTTTATATAAATCATAGCTACTACAAACTTAAAATTGCTTGTTTATCGCTTCTAGAGCGACACAGCGACTTAACCATAAGGGGTGAGTTACATCAATTCCTGGTGGTAAATTTGTCCTACCAATGACCTGTAGACGAGATGGCTCGATACCTAATTTAATAAGTGCTTGTTGTACAGCTTTTGCTCGCGCCAGTGCCAATTTTTGAGATTTGTTCACGCCAGTACGATCATAACTATAACCAATAATTTTTAAATGCTTATTTGGGTGCTGATTGAGGAAAAACTTGACCTGTTGAACCTTGTGTAGTGCGTCTGCTTTCATTAAACTCGCTGAGTCGGGTTGAAAGTAAAATCGAACTTCAATCTGTGGGGGTTGTATTCGCACCGCACTAGACACAGATTTTACGCCTGGAATTTGTTCAAATGCATGAGCAATAATCTGAGCATCTGCAATTCGGTTGACTGTTCCTTTAATAGCTACTTTACCAGCGATGTATTGAGCGGAAATTGCTATATCATCAGTCTGATTTAAAACTGCTGTGATTCGTTTGACTTCAGCAGCAGCTAATACAGGATCTGCTGGTACTTCTACTAATAAAATTTGATTATCAATTAACCAATTAGGAGAGGTAATTTTAACAATTTGCTCGGCTTTATGGCGAAGAAGTTGATTAGGTAATCGTCCTGTTAATTTTAATTTATTGTGTTCTACTTGTACAGTTAGCCGATATACGGCTAGTTCTGGAACAGAAGTTAGAGCCAACGAAGTTTGATTTTCAATGGCATGTATAACTCCACTACGGTATTGCCAAATACCCCAAGGAATGAGAATGGTGCTGATAACTGTTAAGCCTAATACCAGTAGAGGTGATATTTTTGTTTTATTTTTATCCTGAATATCTGTATCTTTCAATTGTTCTAGAAGTGTATGAACTTCCAGAGGAATTAAATCTGGATCGCCGTCAAATCTTTCAATTAAATCACCATATTTCTTAACAATTGTGCTGAAAATTTGCCGCATTTTGCAAATAAAATTTTTGCTTGGTTCTCCTCGCACAACAATTGCTAAATAACAGTATCCTGCAACTTCTAAAATTATTTTGGATGTCCCATATTCAATTGCATCTAATTCTGTTATGCTTCCAGATTGATTGATGCAATCATTGGCAAAGCTGCGAATTGCTGTTAGCATTCCTGCTACCATTTCAGCCTCTAGCTGCTCTACATCAGAATGCTGAATATCTGAAATGACTAAACCAGATGCTTTATGAATCAAGAAAATGGCTTGAATTGTAAATGGTAGAGCTTCTTTAAAAATTAATTCTGCTTCAGAAACTCCCTGTAGTTTGGCACGAATTTTACGTTTGATGCCTTCAATGCTGAGGGTTTCTTCAACTTGTCGGTTAATGGCACGGATTGTCTCTGCCATATATTTGGCTATGGTACTACCAATAATTGGGTAGAGTGCATCCACAACAATATTCTGTTCAATTTCAATTTGCTTTTTTATAGCTCGTCCCATTGCAGGAGCGATCGCATCTGAAACTTCTTCTGGAGCTATAATAATCTGCTGGGAAATAGCCAGAGGAATAACAGGTGCGATCGCCTCACTCATGCTAATTTTATTCTGTTCAGTGCGACTGCGGATAGTCTGATCGAGAATAGGAGCAATTATCTCGATAATTTCCTCTCTTGACTCTGTAATCTTCAGCCTTAAAAGCTCAGAAATGCACGGTAGCAGTAGATTTATTAGCTCTTTAGAGTCATAAATTTGATTCTCTATTTTTGCTAATTTTTGTTCAATTTTAGCTGTAATATTATTTATTTCTGCTAATTCATATCCGACCAATATTTCCCGTAACTTTTGCAATGCATCCTCTGATTTATCTAATGTTTCTTCAAATTGTGCAACCATTTCAAGAGATTCTTCTAATTCTTCTTGAGTAGTTTGTGAGGAATTAGATATATTTTGAATAATATTAAAATTCGATTCTAAATAAGCTTCACATACTTCTAATGTCACTGGAGCAAGTTGCAGAAATTCAATTTCTTCTTGAATATACTCATTTTTATTATCAATTTCTGGTGGTAATAAAGAACAAGATTGCTCAGGTAAGTCGATAATTTTGAGTTCGATTAGCAAATGCAGCAAATTGTCAAGCTCTCCAGCTTTTTCTGGTTTCAACTCAACAGATTGATAAATCGAATTTTCCACCTGAGTCATCCTTTTAAGAGTGCTGAGTTAGGAATTAGGAGTAGAGACGTGATTAATTGCGTCTCTACGGGAGTTAGGAGTTAAGAATTTGGAGTCATTATCTTCCCCATCCCCTCATCTCTCCTTGCCTTCTAACTTAATTACGAATGTAATTCTGCTGTACTGTTAGAGTGAGTTAACACTTTTGACAACTTTGTAGTTTCTAGAAGTGGTACAGCAGTATATTCATCACTGCGTTCATCGGCTGCTTCTCGCAATTTAGGAATAAATTCAGTTTCTTTCAGACGCATTCCCAAGGCAAACAAAGTTTCAGCCATATCGTCTTTAGAAACTTTAGCGTCTGTCAACTGCGAGAAGCGTCGATCTATTTCTTCTAAAATCAGATCCCGTAATGCCGTGACATCATCTTGTAATTGGACTTTCGTTTGAAAGATTTCATCTCGAATCGAGGTAGTTTGGCTATCTAACGTCTCATCAAGCGATTGAACGCTACTAGAGAACTTTTTATTAAGTCTATCAACCTGTTGCCGTAAGTCAAGAGTTTCTTCTTGAGTTGCTAGGTTGAGTGACTTCAGCTTTTTATCCAGCGCCTCAAACCCTGCTTTTAGTTCAGCCGAAAAGTTGGACTTGAGTTGATCGACATGCGATCGCATCTGTTGTTGCAGGAGAGATATATCTGATTCCAGCTTGTTAAATCGATTTTCGTACTCTCTTAGCTGTGTTCCAAGAATAATATCGCGGATCTGGTCGATATTGCCAAGCCGTTCTCGTACATCGTCTTTACTCATCTGACTCATTAGGAAAGCCTCACATTTCGGTAATCAATTGGGAATAGAAGATGATGCATTTAACTGAACATCTAGGCTAAAAATTCTCAGCTTCTGATGCAGCTAACTCACCGAATATACTTTTTTTAGTACATCAAAGTTATTATTCCCAGTTGTTCACAAGTTCTATCTGGAAAATAGGAAATGAGTAATGAGAAATGAAAAATATTTATTTTTCATGCTTACTCAGAAAAAATCGCTATCGTTAATTTATTAAGAAATATTATTTTTTCAGTTTTTGGCGTTACTATCTTTACAGATTAAAAACTCTTGGATGCGTTTAACAAACTCTTCTAACTCTGAGACTAAGTTAGTAGTACCTCGGCGCTCTTGCTTTTTCGCTAGTTGTTCTAGTTTTTCTGCTGCTAGATGCATAGTTATAGCTCCAATATTGGCACTAGAACCTTTAATTTGATGGGTTAGGAGCGCTAGTTGCTCAAAGTCATGATCAGCGATCGCTATTTTAATTACCTCTAGATGAGGTTGAACATCTTCAACAAATAATTGTAGTAGTTCCAATTCAAATTCTGAGTTGTTTTCTGAGAGTTGATGCAAGCGTTTCCAATCAATTGGCAGCTCAAATGAATCTACATCTATTGTAGAAACTGTCTGTTCCAAAACATCTGTTTCTTTTTCCCTAAATATCGCACCTCCCCAACGCTCTAGCGCCGCAGCCAATTTTTCTTTGATTACTGGCTTGCTTAGATAGTCGTCCATTCCGGCATCTAGACACATTTGTTGATCTTCTTTCATGGCATTAGCTGTCATCGCAATTACTACAGGACGACGACCACTGACAAAGCTACTTTTTGGCCAACGATGAATTTCTTTTGTGGTTTCTAAACCGTCGAGAACTGGCATTTGGCAATCCATCAGAATTAAATCGTAGGGAATTTTTTCTAATAGCTGCAAGGCTTCTTTCCCATTACCAGCGACATCAGCACTGTAGCCCAGGCTTTGGAGTTGCCTTAAAGCAACTTTCTGATTTACCAGATTATCTTCAGCTAAAAGAATTCTAAGTTTGGGGAAGTTAGGGCCATGAGAATAATAGTTGCTCTTGTTTTCGTAATTTTTGACTTTTAACTCCTGACTCCTGAATTCTAACTCCTGAATTCTGACTCCTGAATTCTGACTTCTGAATTCTGACTCCTCTTGTTCCATCTGTCTTCCTAAAATACTTATGATGATATCGAGGAGTCGGGACGGCTTAACAGGTTTGACCAAATAACCTGCAAATCCTATTTTTAGCGCCCGTTGGATTTCATCCCGTTGATTAGTAGAGGTAAGCATAATCAAAGGCAAACTAGCGATCGCTGAATTTGCCTTAATTTGCTCTCCTAAAGTCATGCCATCTATTTCTGGCATCTGCATATCAATCACAGCAATGTCATATAAAATTTTCTGCTTGGCAGCCTCCTGAATAGCTTTGAGGGCACTAGCAGCCGAGGCAGCCTGATCTACAATCATCCCCCAACGAGTAGCTTGATGGTAGATGATTTTGCGATTAGTAGTATTATCATCCACTACTAACAAGCGCCGATTAGTCAGAAGTCCGCGTTCGCTTTCTGACGAAATAGAGTGAATTTGCTTGGTAAAAGTTACTTCAAACCAAAACTTAGATCCTTTGCCCAACCGACTTTCTACGCCAATTTCTCCTCCCATTAAGCTCACTAGTTGCTTACAGATGGCTAATCCCAAACCTGTGCCGCCATATTTGCGGGTGGTGGAAGCATCTACTTGGGTAAATGGCGTAAAGAGTTTGCATTGGTCTTCAGAGGTAATGCCAAGACCAGTATCTGTGATCGCAAAATAGATGGTGACTGTAGTAGAGTTTTGCGATCGCAATTCTGCTCGTAGTACTACCTCTCCATTACTGGTGAACTTGATCGCATTGGTAATCAGGTTCATGAGAATTTGCCGCAGGCGGCCAGCATCGCCTTGCAGATGGGTGGGGACATTGGGATAAATTAATGCGGCAATTTCTAATCCCTTATTATGGGCTGGAGGAGCCAATAATTCTAACACCTCTTCTACACAGGTGGATAAGTCAAAATCTAGAGTTTCTAGAGCCATTTCCCCAGCCTCAAGTTTGGATAAATCCAAAATTTCGTTGATTAGGCTTAAGAGGGCGTCTCCACTAATCCGAATTGTTTCAATAAAATCGCGTTGCTCCGAGTTTAAAGGAGTTTCTAACATTAAGCCTGTCATGCCCAACACAGCATTCATCGGAGTTCGGATTTCATGGCTCATGTTCGCCAAAAAGGCACTTTTGGTTTTAGAAGCTAATTCAGCTTGATGACGGGCAATTTCGAGTTCTCGTCGCTGTTGAGTTTCTGCGTTTAACATTTGGGCTTGGGCTAAGGCAATACCTACTTGATCAGCTATTTGTCGTAAAAGATGAGTTTCAAAGCTAGACCATTGGCGGTAACTGCCGCATTGATGGACAATCAGCAAACCGCAGAGTTCTTCTTTGACCAGAATAGGTATGACCAAATTGGACTTTACCCCAAATTGTTGCAGTAATTCCATCTGGCTTTTTTGGACTTCAGTTATATCCAAGTCAGCAAGCTCCAGATTCCGTTTTTGCCGATACTGCTGTAGATAGTACTGCTGTGTATATTCCGCTTGAAAGTAAGCATCGACTAGTTCTTTGTCTTTGATTGCCAGCCAGCCAGAAACTACTGCCTCAACGATAGTGACTCCAGATCCATCTGCCAAAGGTTGATAAATCAAAACTCGATCGCTATGGAGAATTTTTTGTACTTCCGTAACAGTGATTTGAAGAATTTCTTTGATTTGCAAAGACTGACGAATCTTGAGGGTGATTTCAGTAAATAATTGCGATCGCAAATTTTGGCGTTGAAGTTCTTCTTCTGCCTGCTTGCGCTCAATAAACTGCCCTACTTGCTCACCAATAGAATTCATGACTGTTGCCAAATCTGGATCAGGTTGCTGGATTTCATGACTAAAGCAGGTAATGACACCGAGGATTTTTTTACCACTACGGATTGGAAAACCGAAAGCTCCGTGCAGTTCTGCTTGAGCAGCGATTTGAGAGCGGACGAAATACTGATCTTTAACGACATCAGCGATCCAAACAGGTTCAACACTAGCCCAGACACGACCAGGCAGCCCAATTCCTGGTGCAAACGTAGTCTGCCGACTTAAGATGTCAAATTCTTGCATCTTGTAGGATATTTTATACCATGAATTTAGCAATGACAGTAGATTTGCTTGCTGATCTACTATCCAAAATTCACTTAAATTCCATCCCAAACTTTCGCAGATTCCTTGCAGAATTTGGGGCATAGCTTCGTTGATTGTAGTTGACTCTGCTAAGACGCGTGTTGTAGCATACTCTGCTTTCAAATGTTGTTCAGTTCGTTTACGTAAACGAAGTTCCTCGGAGACATCACTGATATCGATACCTGTGCCAACAATGTATTCAACGTCCCCCCCATAGTCTTGCAAGGTAGTGTTAGCCCAGGCAATCAGCCGCCGACTGCCATCCTTAGTTAGCCAATAGTTTTCGTATTTGTTAGGGCCTTCACCAGCTCGCAACTCCTTAAAAACTGCTTTAACTGGCTCTATCTCTTCAGGAAGTAAAAACAGGTTCCAGAAATGCCTTCCTTTCACCTCATCAAATGAGTAACCAGTTGTTTGTTCACAAGCTTGATTGAAGCGAACGATTTGCCCTTGTGTGTCAACAACTATTACCAAAGCGCTGGCTGTATCAAGGACTGCTGAGATAAAGTTGCGTTCTGTGTTTAGTGTCTCCTCTGTTAATTTACGCTCTTTTACCTCACGAGAAATGAAATAGTAGACTATAGCCAGAATCAGAAACCCTAGAGAAATAGCAAAGGCAAGTGTCAAAAGCGTGTTTTTAGCACTGGCTTTTGCAGCTTGTAACTGCTGTTGAAGCAACTTTTTATCCTCATTCTCTATCTCATGGATGGTCTTGTGGATATCATCCATGATATTTTTTCCCTGATTTGTTTGGATTACCTGCAATGCCGCCTCGAATCCCTGAGTTTGACGCAGGTATATAGTCTGCTTGAGTATGGCAAATTTTGCAGCTATCAAAGATTCAAGGGTTGCAAACTGCTTTTTTTGCCTAGGTTTATCTGTAATTAAATCCTTCAGTTGTGCAATTTTTGGATCGATGTTTATAACTACTGCTTGATAAGGTTCCAGATAACTTTTTTGTCCAGTGATGATATAACCGCGATGTCCAGTCTCAGCGTCCTTCATCTCGGACAGTAATTCTTCCAGTTTATTAATTTTCTCGTGGGTTTCTTGTATCTGATTATTAGTATTAATCAATCTGCGTGTGTTTTGATAAGAAATCACGCCAATTAAAACTAAAATTGCTGATGCTAACCCAAACCCTCCAGCTACTTTTTGAAAAAATTGTTTGCGCGCCTTCTGCGTCTGTTTACGTGTATGACTCGCTAATACTAAACTTGCTAAAGTACGCCGCATTTCTAGTTGCTTGATTACCTGGCGACCTAAAATTCGTAATGCTTCAACTTGTTCTGAAGAGAGGTTTCTTGGTACACGGTCAATTACGCAAAGTGTTCCTAGCGCATATCCTTCAGAGTTAGTCAGTGGTACACCAGCATAAAATCGAACATTAGGGTCAGAGGTGACTAGCGGGTTTGTAGCAAACCTTTCGTCTTCTGTGGCATCAGGTACAACAAAAACCTCAGGCTGCATAATAGCATGGGCGCAGAATGCCACATTTCGGGGTGTTTCTAGGGCATCTAAACCAACTTTTGACTTGAACCACTGGCGATCGCTATCAATTAAACTGATTAAGGCAATAGGAGTTCCACAAATATATGAGGCTAAACGGGTAAGGTCGTCAAAGACAGCTTCCGAAGGAGTATCGAGGATTTTATACTCCAAAAGAGATTCGATTCGCTGTACTTCATTATCAGGTAATGGTGCTTTCATTCTTAAGTCTTATTCCATTTTAAATTTTAGATTTTAGATTTTAGATTTTAGATTATTTATAGGGTTTACCTCCTGCCTCCTAAAATTTGACCCGCAACTGCCCTGTCAAGGAATTACCATCGTAGGCGCTTCCCCCTGTTTCTTGATTTCGGACATTGCTAAAGCTATAGCCAAGGTCTGCCTCTATATTTGGTGAAATCTTTACTGTACAGCGCGTTTGATAGGTATAGGCGTTGTCAAATTTTCCTTGAAGTCGCTGCTGTCCTAAGTTGGCAGCGAGGCGACAGCGTAATAAATTAGAAATATCTCCTTCCCAAGCCACCTCAGCGTTATAAACTAGGAAATCTGGTGGAGAAAAATAGCCACTTGTGCGTTCTAAATTGCGATCAAAACTCCAATTGAATAAGTTAGCTGCCAGAGAAAACTGTCCAAACTTGCGCTCTAGCCTACTAAATGACTGCACCTCGGAATTGCTATCGTTGTAACTGCCCAAACGTAATGATGAAAACAAGCTAGTGTTACGGTCAATCTGCCAATATAAATCAGGCCCAAATCGCCAAGCAGTAATTTGATTGTCTAAAGTTCGGGCATTAGATTTATAAGGCCCTTGTTCTAAATTACCTGATAGTATTACTACCGATAGCAATTGACCGGATGACGAAACTCGTGGCGGCGAAATAGGAACCTCCACCTTAGCATTGAGATTGATAGCTGTAGGTAAACGATTGAACACATCGACTCCGGCTGCTGTTTGCAGAGTCACTTGCCCAATTTTTCCCTGCCATCCAACTTGCAAGGGAAAATTAGTAACTGATTCAACACCGCGTTGCTCAAAGAAGTTAAAACCTGTCTTGATAAATATTTTATTGCCATTATTCAATCGAAACTGAATCCTTGGTTCAAAGAATAAATTGGTTTGGCCAAAGTTGTCTGTGTCATAGCGATAGTCCGTATAAATACTTTCCAAAACTGCATCCGGCTTTCTTGGTTCGCTAGAAGTTGTTGGTGAATTAGAATTCTGCGGTGATTCAGTGGAAGTTGTTGGTGGGCTAGAATTCTGCGGTGGTTCGGGTAGCGCTGGCGGTAATTGCAAATCAGGATTGAAGTTTTCGGGTGCCGCCATCAAAATAGGTGTTGGCTTTAATCGATAGGGGGGCATTTTAAGCGTACTTTCCTCCTGCCTCCTGAATTTGGTGACTTGCTTAGTCAATTCTGAAGGTGATTTCCAAGTCTGATGTGCTTGGGCAGCTTGTAACTTAGCTTCTGATAATGTCCAAATACCTACGCTACAGATTATTCCCAATTGAATCTGTAGGTATCCTAAAATCATCTCAGTGTACAAACTATATCGAGAAACAAAGAAATAATGTCTAAAATTATCTGCCATAGGTCGATACTATAGTTGTAAATGAAAAACTTGCTGCCAAAGAGTTTTATGGCTGCAAGCTGATGTATTTGGCTTGGGATTATAATGCCCACAAAATATGCTTGTTAAGACATGACAAAGAAAAAAGCTGTTACTGAAGGCAACGATGAACGGGGGCACCCCAAATGTCTAAAACATAGTTTGTCATTGCGTTCGCTCTTGGCGTTCCCACAGGGTAGCAATCGCAACATCCGTACTTTGGCGATTGCTACCCTGCGGGTTCTCCAGAGGAGTACATTCCGCTCCTGTTACGAGACGCTAGCGCGTTAAGCGAAGCTATGCCGAAGGCGTTGCCTCTCGTAGACAAAGCTTTACGCTTCATACCGTTTGGGAACGCCAGAGGCGAACGCAATGACGACTCATTATCTTAATAGATTTGCTTGCATTGGGATGCTCCCGCGATGAACTCCAGATTTAAGAGAGTTACTGGGTGTATCCCAGTTTTATTATTCGATGAAATAATAAAATTTAATATGTCATTGCGTTCGCGTAGCAAGCTCCCCAAAGGAGTACACTACGAATCTTGAATTATTTATGCCGCTCTACTTAGCTCCAAAAGTATTAAATTTGAACAAGATCCATGCTTGGACAGGCTACGCCTGCGCTCAGAACTACAACAGAAACCGACACAATACGGTGCAACAACTAGTAACACGTACAAAAATAATTCTCCTAGCGTCGGAGGGGAAAAATATAGGTAAATTGCTCGAATATTAGATATAAGTCTAAATATGGTTAGTTTCTGGCAAAATCGATGCCTTGAAACTAGCGATAAAGAGTTGTCTATTTTTGGCGTTGCAGATTGATATTAAGTTTATTGACTTGCTTGTTCATTACTCAAGAATTTTGATGAAGAATAATATAAAACAATTTTTTTTCAGATAATTTATGCTTTTATTTCTGAATAATTACCACTAGCGATCGCTACATTTATAATGTTGCACCGAAAGCCAATAAAGAAGTTACAAAAATTTATCCAAAAACAGAGTTATTTACATATAGGGGTTTTCCTAGGAACTCTGTTGAGCATCATATTGTTCAGTTGGGTAGCACTCTCACAGCAACCAGTTACCCTCAATCTGTTAATGACTGCTCCTGATGCCGAACCTTGGAGGCAAGGTTTGATTAGAGACTTTGAGGCTGAGAACCCAGGTATTCACATTAACCTGGTTGAAGGGCCGAATGCCACAAATTTGCTCGAAGACCTGTATACCTCATCTTTTATCTTAGGTGAATCCCCTTATGACCTGATCAATATGGATGTTATCTGGACATCCAAGTTTGCTGCTGCTGGATGGTTGCTACCTCTAGGCGATCGCATTTCTAAACAGGAGTTGGGAGCATTTTCATCGCAGGATGTAGAAGGGGGACGTTATCAAGACAAGCTGTACCGCATTCCAGTGCGTTCCGACGTGGGAATGCTCTACTACCGGGAAGATTTAATCAAACAAGCAGGATTGCAACCGCCAGAAACATTTGATGATTTGATCCGAATTTCTCAAGTCTTGCAGAAGAAAAACCAGGTGAAGTGGGGCTATGTTTGGCAGGGTCGCCAATATGAAGGACTTGTGGCGATGTTTGCAGAAGTTCTTGATGGCTTTGGTGGCTTCTGGGTTAATCCCAACACCCTCGAAGTTGGACTAGATCGACCAGAAACATTACGAGCCATTGAGTTTCTGCGTAGTACTATCAGGGAAGGCATTTCTCCTCCTGGAGTCACGACCTACCAAGAAGAAGACACCCGGCGCTTGTTTCAAAGTGGTCAAGTAGCGTTTTTACGCAGTTGGCCTTATGCGTGGCCTTTAGCTCAGGCAGAAAATTCGCCAATCCGAGGCAAAATTGCGATTAAACCGATGGTTCATGCTCCTGGGCAAACGGGAGCAGCAAGTCTTGGGGGCTGGGGTTTAGGGATTTCTAAAACCTCTAGACATCCCGAAGAGGCTTGGAAAGCAATTCAATATTTTACCAGTCGAGAAGCACAGCGCCGATTTATTTTCAGCGCAGGCTATGTGCCAAGTCGCCGGGATTTGTTTACAGACCCAGAGATTGTTGCTAAATACCCCCACTATCCGCAATTATTGGAGGTCGTGGACAATGCAGTTTTACGTCCGCCGATCGCCCAATATGCTCAGACATCAGATATTTTGCAGCGTTATCTTAGCGCTGCGTTATCGGGTAGGATGAATTCGGAACGAGCAATGCAAGCTGCGGCGGCTGAAACACGCCGACTGCTAGGGCAGGGAGCAGGGGGC
>NZ_CAXTNE010000060.1:0-31333 GCF_964245445.1 uncultured Nostoc sp. | reverse complement strand
ATACTCCCCCTCAAGTGTCCCCCTTGTCAATACTCTGCCACCTGAATCCTTACATTTAATCTAACATCAATACCTTTGCCAATTTACGAGGGTTCAACGCCCGTAGAAACGGGATGAATACGACCTAAAGCAGTAAGCTTGGCAAAAATCTGGGTTAATAAAATAGGCTCAGGCATTTCAGGAAGCATTTTTAAAATTTCGTTGTCGTTGTGAAAGACAATAACTCTATTATATCAGCCCTCTCCCTTCATACTCTTTTTTTGGCACAGGTATTGAGAATTAATACAATTAAATTCTAATAAGCTTTGTTGTTCCATACAACAAAGCATTGCTGGTAATATTTCTGTTTGATTACTTATTTTGAAATGATTTGAGGAGTGTCGATCAGGTATCTAAATAAGTCATCAATTATTGTATTGATTGCAAAGATATCGCCATCATGCCAGCGCAACCCGTCAACGAAATAAACTTGATTTCGTTGAACTGCTTTAAGTTGTCGCCACAAAGGTTTTTGTTGGAGCTTTTCTAAAGTCTCCTTAGCACTCTTGCTTCCCCAAGATAAAAAGAAGAGAACATCACCGTCAATATCAGACAGACGCTCTTCAGAAATATTTTCTATATAGAAAAAATTCCCCCTTTGTGACAATGGGCGTTCTAGCCCAATATGATTGATGACTCTGCCAACAGGACTTTTTTCACCATAAGACCAAATTCCAGATAATGCTTTTGTCGAAGCAACTGAAATTTGCATTTGGTGACGACGGCTACCCAAGGCTTGTTTAAGTTTTTCAATCCGCTGCCAATATTCCTTAATTAATTGATTGACAGCTTCTTCTTTATTTAAAACCTTGCCAAGGTCTAGCAAATCTTGATCCCAACGACGAGTGAGTAAATCGGGATGCCCTATGATGACCGTAGGCGCAATCGTAGATATCTGCTTGTAATAAACATTCAAAATATAAGGATGAGCCAAAATTAGGTCGGGTTTCAGGAGCAAAATCTTTTCGAGGTTTGGTTCATTTACGCTTCCAATCAAATCAACTCCCTCTACTTTGTCTCGAAGATATTCTGGAAAAGGCTCACTAGAATCATATCCCGTTGCAATTGGTTTAATCCCCAATGCTAGTGTATCAGCCAAAAAACTTGACCATATTGTTATGATTCGTTGAGGCTGGAGAGGGATACAAGTCTTTCCCATCAAATGTTGCACCTTTCGACAGTTTTGCATTGGCTGTTTCAAGCTTGTAGCACTATAATTCAGATTCTTGCTACAAGCCGAAATAAGTGCAAATATCAAAACTCCTAATAATAGTAGATAGATGAAACGACGTAAAAGCATTGAGAATCAGTACCAATAGGATAATTGCAACACGTTGTCCAGCCGATTACCAACACAACAGCGAGTTAAAGCTCCCAACGAATAGAGCCGATGATTGTCAAGGGCGCACCTCTTTCAAGACCTAAAGTGTAACCGTAGCTAGAGCTAAAATAGTCCGTATCAAATAGATTACGAATATTAATCGCAGCGTTAAAGCGATCTCTACGGTAGAAAATCGCCGCATCAGTACGCAAGTAATTGGGTAATTCAACTGAGTTGTCTGAAAGTGCCGCCCGCTCACCCACATAAAAAAGCCCTAAACCAAATCCCAAACCTTTGAGATTGCCCTTCTGGATTTCATAAGTTGTCCAGAGGCTAGCTTGATTTTCTGGCACACCCAGCAATTTATTACCTATAGAAATATCAATATCCTTGGTAACTTCTGCATCAGTATAGGCATAAGAACCGATCACCTTCCACCCTGGTAGAATCTCACCCGCGACATCTAACTCAATCCCTCGACTCCTTTGCTCCCCGACTTGAATCTGGATATCACGGTCATTTTGATCCCCTATTGTAACATTCGTCTTGGTGATTTGATAGACTGCCAATGTTGTTGAAAGCTTTCCGTCTAGAAAGTCAGTTTTAATGCCTGCTTCATATTGGGTTCCTTTGGTCGGCTTAAACGCTCTACCATCAGGATTGAATCCAGAGGTAGGAAGAAAAGATTGACTATAGCTGGTGTAGAGAGAAACCGATTTACTCGGCTGATACACCAACCCAACTCGGGGGCTGAAAGCACTATCATTTTGTTCGGGAGAATCAATTCCGCTATTTGTCTGATTTTGTGAAACCCAATCTAAGCGCCCCCCAACCAATAGCTTCAGGTTGTCTAAAATACTAACTTGATCCTGAAGGTAAGCACCGTAAGATTGGATAGATGAATCGAAACCATAATTTGGAATATATGTGGGATTTGAAATATTGTAATCTGGGTTGAAGATATCTAGATTAGGAAGAGGCGAATCGGAAATCAAAGCCTCATAAGTCTGAACATTGCGATTAAAATCAAAACCCACTAAAAGTTGGTGCGAAATCGATCCCGTTTTAAACTTTCCAAGCAAGTCGATCTGTCCAAAATAATTATCTATTGAGTATCCACGTCTTTCAGCGTTAATATCTACTAGCGAACTATCGTCTACTATATCTAATCCTCCAGCAAATGCGTCTCTAGTTCTAGTAGTAGTCACTGAAAAATTGTTACGAATCTGCCAGTTGTCGCTCAACTTTTGATTCAGGATGTAGCCAAATTTTTGAGTTTTGGCATCAATAAAAGTTAAATCAGGATAGCCGAGAAAGACATTCCGAGGGAGGAAGCTACCATCACTGAAAAACCAACTACCAGACGGATTCGGATATCCATTATAGTTAGTGTATTCATAGTATAGATTCAGGTCTGTTCGATCGCCCAATTTCAAAGTGATTGAGGGTGCGATCGTGGTTATATTTGTGTTGACGGAATCTTGAAACCCCTCCGAACTTTGGTAGTTAGCAATAAACCGATAGAGTACAGTTTTATCGGCATTTAATGGCCCTGAGAAGTCGATGCTGGGCTGATAATAGCCAAAATTCCCCGCTTCAAATCCGAGACTGTAGTAGGGTTCACTCAAGGGTTGTTTAGTGATCACATTGACGATTCCACCCGGTTCTACGGCACCAAATAGAACTGAGGCGGGGCCTTTGAGAACCTCTACTTGTTCGATCGTCCCAATGCCTGTTAGCGAAAAGCTATCATTATTGTAACCTGTATCTCGATAGCCATTGCGGAAATTCCCGAGCTGCACAAATCCTCTGATGATTCTGCCTCCGGAAGGCGCACCGAAGTTGGTTCCTGCATCAACAACGCCACTGACCGTTTCCACTGCCTCTTTTAAACTTCTTACCTTGCGATCTTCCAGCACCTGTCGCGGCACTACCTGAATCGATTGGGGAATATCGCGCAATGGTGTGTCGGTTTTAGTAGCAGTTGACGTTTCTGGTGCGTTATACCTATCTTGCTCCCCCGTCACCAACAACTCAATCGGCTCATCCTGCTGTGCTGTTGGTTGTTGCTGCGGTGTCTCGCTTGCTGGCTTTTGTTGATCTTGTGGTGTTTGTGGTTGCTGCGGTGGAGAAGTTGCTATTGCCGAAGAATTTATACCAAACACCAGCCCGGCATTATCATCAAATAACTCAACTGTGGGTAAAGTTTTCTCACCCACTACTGTCACTCGGACAGTATTTGCGTCAACATTTATTACTGTTATCTCAGTAATTTCTACAAGGGGTTTTTCTGAACGAAATATAAAAGCTTCTCCCGATGCTAAACGCAACTGTGCGCCAGGTATATCTGCAATAAAATTATTACCCGTACTGAGATTTTTAACTTGTAGTTGTTCCCCACGAGTCGTCTCTAAAATCAACTCCACACCTTTGTCTGTAGGATTGGCTTTAACTCCTATGATTGGTACAATTTGATCCCCACTTCTTTGTTCTGAATTTGGAGGGTTGCTTGGTGTTGGTGTCTGTACTAGCATTTGAGCGCTAGTTGCGGGAAGTTTGATTTCGCTGACTTGGGGAATGTTTTTACTTGCTTTACCAGGTGCTGTTTGGGGTGAAGTAGATTTCCCTATCACTTGGATAAAAGATTCGCCTTGAAAATCTTCTCGTACTTCCTCGCCTTTAGAAGGAGTGCTGATACAAAGAACAAACGTACCTGTCAGCAGCAGGCTTTGAAACAATTTATCTAACTTCATTTATCCGCTTATCCGCTTACACTCAATCACACTACTTGGTCGTACCTGAAGATACTAATGACGATCTCTGAAAAAAATTGTCATTTAAGTTGAAATTATTTGAATCATATTATGAAGCGATGCAAGACACAAGATAATTAATAGCTTTTTTCATTTAGCTATGGATGAATGGCACTAAGAAATGGTGTTTGTTGGGGTGAGGCAGGAGGCAAAGGGCAGCTATGCTGGAGTTTAAAAGCCTTGTTATATAAGCAATTCATCGCTATGCGACTTTCCTCCTCTCCTGCCTCCAGCATAGCTGCCTTTTCTTAATGACATTCAGCTATGGATATTAAACAATAAATTCTTCTAAAACAGCTTATTAGCTTGATATATAATCACAGATTATATATCAAGCTAATATTTTCTCTCTTGAAAATAGAGATTGGTGACTAAAAATTAAAGATGAGGACAAGTTAATTTTCATCGGGTGGTTGCGGGCGAGCGCTCGTGGAGTTTTAACTTGAAAATGGAGCATTGGTGATTTGTGCTTTGTCATAAAATATTAATTTTACCATAATTGACTTTCTGTAAATAACGTTTATAAATTTATCATCTATCTACAGATATAAATAAATATACATATGCAAAACTTATATAAGATGATTTTATTGATACTAACTTTCTATACTTTTTCTATTGCTAAAGCAACTCATTCTCGTTAGTGTAATCAAAGTGCAAATAAAAATTAGTCGCAATAACTAGATATTGCTCCCAGAAAATCACTAATCACTAGTTAAGATTTAGACAATTTTAAGTAATTGGCTGAATTAATTAACGATTCCCTCTTTATTTTCTCTAGTCAGAGCGAGAAAAAGAGCAGCAGTGTATCAAGGTCGCATCTAGAAAATCAAAATGAATCAATATTCTCATTGCTTCCTTGAAGCTTTTGGCAGTGGTTCTACATTTGTTGATTTACTGCGCTTAAGAAGCTCTACCCAGCCAAACAGAGATGCTTTTACCTTCTTGCTGGATGGGGAAACAGAACAAACAACGCTAACATATCAAGAATTAGATAGGCGATCGCGTCGAATAGCTGCTCAGTTACAAGCATTGGGTTTGACTGGAGAACGCGCCTTACTACTTTATCCAGCCGGACTAGATTTTTTGGTTGCTTTTTTCGGTTGTTTATATGCGGGAGTTGTGGCTGTAACGGCATATCCCCCTAGAAATGAGCGCAACACACCGAGAATAAAAGCTATTTCTATAGATGCACAAGCAGCGATCGCTCTCACTACAACAGAAATCCTGCCTACAGTGCGGTCTTTAATGTCACAAAAGACTGACTTAGAATCCTTACAGTGGCTAACTACAGATAATCTTGCTCTGGGAATAGAAGATGCTTGGCAAGAACCCTCTATTGATCGAGATACGTTAGCTTTTCTGCAATACACCTCTGGTTCTACAGGAACACCAAAGGGTGTAATGATTAGTCATGGAAACCTACTGCACAATGCTGACACAACTTACCAATTTATGGAGCATTCTCCAGAAAGTAAGTTCGTGACATGGTTGCCGATGTACCACGATATGGGTCTAATTGGGGGAATATTGCAACCCTTGTATGGAGGTTTTCCTTGCATCATCATGCCTCCAACTTCCTTTCTCCAACGTCCTTATCGTTGGTTACAAGCTATTTCTCATTACAAAGGGACAACCAGTGGTGGCCCGAATTTTGCTTATGAGTTATGTACTCAAAAAATTACTTCTGAACAAAAAAAGACTCTTGACTTGAGTAGTTGGAGTGTGGCATTTAACGGCGCGGAACCGATTCGGGATGATACTCTAGAGCGGTTTGCAGCAGCTTTTGCCGATTGTGGCTTCCGTAAAGAGGCATTCTACCCTTGTTACGGAATGGCTGAAACAACTCTGATGGTTTCTGGTGTGCAGAAGGCAACATCACCGATTATCAAGACAGTCCAAAAGTCTGCATTAGAATTGAGTCGGGTAGTTGAATCATCTGTTAAGGATGAGGATGTCTATCATTTCGTCAGTTGTGGTCGAGTTATACCACAACTGGAAGTGGCGATCGCTAATCCCGAAACCCTCAGTAGTTGTAAACCTGATGAAATCGGGGAAATCTGGGTATCTGGGCCGAGTGTTGGTCAAGGTTATTGGAATCGCGATCAAGAGACGGCAGAAACTTTCCATGCTTATCTATCAGACACAGGTTTAGGCCCTTTTCTGCGGACGGGAGATTTAGGTTTTTTACAAAATAACGAGCTTTTCATTACAGGTAGAGCCAAAGATTTAATTATTATTCGTGGTCGAAATCTTTACCCACAGGATATAGAATTAACCGCAGAACGCAGTCATCCATCTTTAAATTCTGGTGCTAGCGCAGCATTTACAGTCGAAGTTAACAAGGAAGAACGGCTGGTAATCGTCCAAGAATTGAAGTTTCGCGCCAAGCCAAATTTAGAAGAAGTTATATCTGCAATTCGCCAAGCTGTTACAGAAGAACATGAAGTACAAGTTTATGCTGTGGTTTTGATTAAACCAGGTAGTATTCCCAAAACTTCCAGTGGTAAGATTCAACGTCGTGCAACTCGCGCTCAGTTTCAGAATTGTGAATTGAATATCGTTGTCAGTAATATTCTTAAAATTAGCAACATTGTCAGAGAGGAAACTCGATTACAGCGTTCCGAACTTTTGGCGCTTTCCCCAAGGGAATGTCAACGGCTTTTAGAAATCTATCTGATTGAACAAGAAGCGAGAGTACTGGCGATCGCACCAGATGATATCATTCCTGATGAACCATTAAGCGTTCTGGGGCTTGATTCTTTAAAAGTGTTTGAATTGAAAAACCGGGTTGAGATTGATTTAGAGGTAGAAGTATCGGTAGCAGACTTCTTTGCAGGGATGAGTACGCGATCGCTAGCTACAAAAATCCTCGCTCAACTGACAACAGATGCACTACCGTCAATATCCTTAACTCAACAAGAAAAAAATACATCCATTCAGCCTCTATCTTTTGGCCAGCAAGGATTATGGTTTATCAATCAGCTAACTCCCGATAGTCCTGCATATAACATTCCTATAGTTATTAACTTAAAAGGCTGCATTAATTTAGCAATTTTACAAAATAGTCTTAACGAAATAATTAGACGACACGAAGTATTACGAACGAGCTTTACAGTAGTTGATGGACAACCAGCCCAAGTTATAAATCAAGCGCCACCTTTAACTTTGGCGGTTGAGGATTTGCGTTCATTTTTAGAAAGAGAACGCCCTCAAGAAGCGCAACGTTTAGCTACGGAATTTGCACAGCAGGCATTTGATTTAGCTACTCAATCGCTTTTGCGTGCTAAAATTTTACAATTAAGTGAGAAAAATTATCATTTAATTGTCACTCTACATCATATAATTGCAGATGGTTGGTCTATCGGTATTCTGATCAAAGAACTAGCTGCACTATATGAAGCATTCTCCACGGGCAAACTCCCAGCACTTCCTGAATTACCCATTCAGTATCGAGATTTTGTCAATTGGCAACGACAATATCTTGATTGCGATCGGATTCAATCTTTACTGACTTATTGGAAACAAAAGTTGCAAGGTCAGCTACCTATACTAAATTTACCAACTGACCGTCCGCGTAGAAGCTTTGCTTCTTCTGATCAAACATCGCCAGTTCAAAAATTCAAAGGCGCTCAAGGGAAACTAGTTCTTTCTCAAACTCTGACAAAAGAGCTAAAGAATTTGAGCCGTCATTTGGGAGTAACTCTGTTTATGACCTTGCTTACAGCCTTTAAAACGTTGCTGTATCGTTACACTGGTCAGACTGATATTGTAGTAGGTTCGCCAATAGCTAATCGTAACAGAGCAGAAACTAAATCATTAATAGGTTTTTTTGTCAATGTTTTAGTACTACGTACAGACCTTTCTGGCGACCTGAGTTTTCAGGAGTTACTGGCGCGGATAAAGTCAACAGCTTTAGAGGCATACATTCATCAAGACTTACCTTTTGAGAAATTAGTAGAAGAAATACAGCCAAATAGAGACTTGAGTTACAATCCACTATTTCAAGTAATGTTCGTTCTTCAGAATGTGCCAATATCAAATCCCAGACTGTCAGATGTCTCTATTACTTGTCAGGAGGCTTACAACGGGACATCAAAGTTTGATTTGACATTATTTATGGAGGATGACGAGCAAGGGTTGGTTGCAACTTGTGAGTACAACACAGATTTATTTAATGCAGATACTATTGCTCGAATGCTAGTACATTTCCAGACTTTATTGGAAAGTATAGTTAGCAATCCCGAACAACGCATCGCAAACTTGCAACTCCTGACACCATCTGAAGTACAGCAATTATTAGTTGAGTGGAATAATACCGAGACAGATTACCCACAAGATAAATGTATTCATCAACTGTTTGAAGCACAAGTAAAGAAAACGCCATCTAATATTGCTGTTATTTTTGAAAACCAAAAATTAACCTACCAGGAGTTAAACGACCAAGCTAATCAACTAGCACATTACTTACAAAAACTAGGGGTGAAGCCAGAAGTAATTGTAGGTGTCTGCATGAAACGCAGCCCAGAAATGCTGATTGCATTGTTAGCTATTTTAAAAGTAGGTGGGGCTTATGTACCATTAGATCCAGCCTATCCCCAGGAACGCTTAACTTTCATGGTAGAAGATAGTCAGACCAAGGTACTGCTAACTCAAAGCCATCTAGTTGAATTGTTTGCCAAATCGAATGTGCATATTGTCTGTATTGATAGAGATTCACAATTACTTACCCGACAGAGCAGAGAAAATCTGTTTAGTGAAGTAAAATCCAATCACTTAGCTTATGTCATCTATACTTCGGGTTCTACTGGTGTACCAAAAGGTGTGGCGATCGCCCATGAAAGTTGTGTTGCTTTATTAACATGGTCAAGAAAAGTTTTTACAGATGATGACCTTGTTGGAGTTTTAGCATCAACCTCTATTTGCTTTGATTTATCAGTATTTGAACTGTTTGTTCCTCTCAGTTGGGGTGGTAAAGTAATTCTTGTAGAAAATGCTTTACACTTACCCTCATTGGTTGCTGAGGTAAGCTTGGTTAATACAGTCCCAAGCATCATTGCAGAATTACTGCAAGTAGATGGTTTACTTCCTTCAGTCAGAACGGTTAATCTTGCTGGTGAACCACTGCAAAATCAACTTGTGGAACAGATTTATCAAAATGATCGTATTCAGAAAGTTTTTAATCTTTACGGTCCGTCTGAAGATACAACCTATTCTACGTTTGCTCAAGTAAATAGAGATAGCAACGTAACTATCGGTCGTCCTATTGCCAATACACAAATTTATTTACTTGATACTAAGTTACAACCAGTACCAATTGGTGTCCCAGGAGAAATTTATATTGGTGGTGCTGGTTTAGCTAGAGGCTATTTAAACCGACCAGAGTTAACAAAAGAGCGGTTTATATCTAATCCGTTCAATAATAAACTTGAATCACGGCTATATAAAACTGGAGATTTAGCTCGTTATTTACTTGATGGAAATTTAGAGTACTTGGGGCGAATTGATCATCAAGTTAAGATTAGAGGATTTCGGATTGAGTTAGGTGAAATTGAGAATGTATTGTTCAAACATCCAGCAGTACAGAAAATTGTAATTTTGGCGCGAGAAGATAAACCACGTGTTCAACAATTGGTGGCTTATATTGTTCTTTTACCAGACGAAACACTTACAACTAGTGAACTGCGAAGTTATCTCAAAGAACTGTTACCGGAATATATGATTCCTGGTGTTTTTATCTTCTTAGACACCTTACCACTTTTGCCTAACGGAAAAGTAAACCGTCGTGCTTTACCTGTACCAGAAGACTTGCGTCCAACATTGACGACTACTTATGAAGTACCCCAGTCGGAAATGGAACAGCAGATAGCAAAGCTTTGGCAAGAGGTGTTACATATTGAGAAAGTGGGTATTCATGATAATTTCTTTGACCTTGGTGGGCATTCACTACTGATGATTCAGGTTAATCATAAACTGCGGACAATTTTGCAGCGAAATATATCAGTTGTAGAAATGTTTCAGAATCCGACTATTTACTCACTGGCGCAATATTTAAGTCAACAGCGACAGCTTTCTTTTACAGGAACACGCAATCGCGCGAATAAACAAATTGAGGCTATAAATCGCCAAAAGCAACAATTGAGTAAGCAAGGTAAAAAGATTTATGATTAGCACTATAGATAATGATGCTGTAGAAGGCATTGCCATTGTTGGGATGGCAGGGCGTTTTCCGGGTGCTAAAAATATTGAAGAATTTTGGCATAATTTGCAATCTGGTGTAGAGTCAATTTCTATCTTCACAAATGAAGAGATAGTATCTGACGGTATCGATTCCGTTACACTCAGCGATCGCAATTATGTAAAGTCTAGTGCCATATTAGAAAATATCGATTTATTTGACGCTGCATTTTTTAGTTTTAATGCCAAAGAAGCAGAAGTTACTAACCCCCAAAACCGGATTTTTTTAGAGTGTGCTTGGGAAGCATTAGAAAATGCTGGCTATGATTCCAATAGGTATGATAGTCGGATTGGAGTTTATGCTGGTGCTAGCCTAAATAACTATTATTCATTAGATTTAAACCGCGATCCTATAGGATCAGCACAATGCTATCAAACATTAATTGGCAATGATAAAGATTTTCTAACTACCCGTGTTTCTTACAAATTAAATCTAACTGGCCCAAGTATTACGATCCAAACAGCTTGTTCAACCTCATTAGTTGCAACAACACTTGCTTGTCAAAGTTTGTTGAATTATCAATGTGATATGGCTTTAGCTGGTGGGGTTTCTATCCACATACCCCAGAAAACAGGTTATTTGCATGAATCGGGAGGAACGCTATCTCCTGATGGTCATTGTCGTGCTTTTGATGCCAAAGCAGAGGGAACGACTATTGGTAATGGTGTAGGAGTTGTTGTTCTCAAGCGATTGAGCGATGCTCTAGTAGATGGTGATTGTATCCATGCTGTAATTAGAGGTTCAGCCATCAATAACGATGGTTCTGGTAAAGTTGGCTACACAGCCCCTAGCGTCAATGGTCAAGCAGAGGTGATTGCCGAAGCGATGATGCTTGCGGGAGTTGAGCCTGAGACAATCAACTATATTGAAGCTCATGGTACTGGTACAGCCTTAGGCGATCCTATTGAAATTGCCGCCCTCTCTCAAGCTTTTTGTAGCAGTACCAACAAAAAAGGCTTCTGTGCCGTTGGTTCAGTGAAAACAAACATTGGTCATCTAGATGCAGCAGCTGGGATTGCCGGACTGATTAAAACAGTTTTAGCCCTGAAACACAAGCAGATACCAGCAAGCTTGAATTTTGAGCAACCAAATCCCCAGATAGATTTTGGCAACAGCCCCTTTTATATCAATACAAAGCTAGCAGAATGGAAAACAGGAAGTACTCCTCGTCGTGCTGGCGTGAGTTCCTTGGGTATAGGTGGGACTAATGCTCATGTCATTCTAGAAGAAGCACCAGTACAAGTCAAAAGTCAAAAGTCAAAAGGCAAAAGTAAATATTTATTGTGTCTATCGGCTAAAACTAGCTCTGCTTTGGAGACAGCAACAGTAAATTTGGCTAATTATCTCAAAGCGCATCCTAATGTGAACTTAGCGGATGTTGCCTATACCCTGCAAGTGGGGCGTGCTGAGTTCAATCATCGTCGCGTGCTGGTGTGTCAAGATATTGAGGATGCAGTCTTACAAGATCCAGAAAGAGTTTTCACTCGCTTAGTTGAAAGTGGCAATCGCCCCATCGTTTTCATGTTTCCTGGACAAGGCGCTCAATATGTGGACATGGGTAAAGAACTTTACCAAACTGAACCGATTTTTAAACAACAGGTTGATTTATGCTGTCAATTGCTGCAACCTCATCTTGGGTTGGATTTGCGTTCACGAAGTGACTCCGCAGGAGTATCGCTGATTTATCCCAACGAGTCTGAGTCAAAAGCCGCAGCAGAAAGACTACAACAAACTGATATCACTCAGCCGGCATTATTTGTTATAGAATATGCTCTTGCTAAATTATGGATCTCATGGGGTATTTCTCCCCAAACGATGATTGGTCATAGCATAGGGGAATATGTAGCAGCTTGCCTTGCTGGTGTATTTTCCCTGGAAGATGCTTTGGCAATAGTAGCTATCCGTGGACGACTGATGCAGCAACTTCCAGCCGGTGCTATGCTTTCGGTTTCACAAACAGAAGCAGAGATTAAAACTTTATTAAATGAAAATTTATCTTTAGCCGCCAGCAATGCTCCTCGTTTGTGCGTAGTTTCTGGAACCCATAATGCTGTAGACACGATTCATGAGAAACTTACAGCATTAGGTGTAGAGTGTCGCCGTTTGCATACTTCCCACGCCTTTCATTCTGCGATGATGGAACCTATTATTGAGCCATTCATCAAAGAAGTTAAAAAAGTCAAACTAAATCCGCCGCAGATTCCTTTTATCTCTAACGTCACAGGAACCTGGATAACAGCAGAAGAAGCCACAGATCCCGATTACTGGGCAAGACATTTACGCCAAACAGTGCAGTTTGCAGCCGGCATCTCTGCGTTGCAGCAAGAGGCAAATTGCATCATGCTAGAAGTGGGGCCAGGAAGCAGCTTATGTACTTTTGTTAAAAAGCATTCAGATTCTCTAGCACTCTGTTCATTACGACATCCTCAAGAAAAACAGTCAGATACAGGATTTTTACTGAACACACTCGGCAAACTCTGGTTATATGGAGTACAGGTAAATTGGTCAGGATTTTACGCCCACGAACACCGTCATCGTCTCCCACTACCAACATATCCCTTTGAGCGGCAGAGTTATTGGATTGAAGACTATAAACATAGACAGGATAACAGTGCTAAACCTGTGTCATTTGGCAAAAAGCCAGATATTGCCGATTGGTTCTACTTACCTTTATGGAAACAATCTATACCTGCTGTACTGTTGAACCAGAAGGAATTGATCACTCAGAAGTCTTGCACTCTTGTGTTTCTCGATGAGTACGGTTTGGCAGAAGAACTGGTTAAACGACTTCAGCTTGATGGTCAGGATGTAATTATAGTGAAGGTGGGGTCAAAGTTTATTAAGTTGAATGAGCGTGCATATAGCCTTAATCCTAGACAACGTAAAGACTATGATGCCCTGCTCAATGAACTAGTAGCACAAGATAAGATCCCAAAAACGATTGTTCATTTATGGAGTGTGACTTCTGTTGGTCAGATTCAATCTGGACTCGCAGGAGTTGATGAAGCCCAAGAAAAAGGTTTTTATAGTCTGCTGTTTTTAGCTCAAGCACTTGGAAAACAGCGGATCGCCGATGAGCTGCAAATAACGGTCATTTCCAACAATATACACTCAGTGACTGGAGAAGAGGTGCTATGCCCAGAAAAGGCGACTGTACTAGGAGCTGTTAAGATCATTCCCCAAGAATATCCAAATATTAACTGTCGTAGCATTGATGTTGTGATTCCCAAGGAAATAAGTTGGCAAGAGGAGAAACTTGTAGATCAGCTGCTCAATGAGTTACAAATCCAATCCTCCGATATAGTTGTTGCCTACCGTGGTTTTCATCGCTGGGTGCAAACCTTTGAAGCAGTCCGATTGGAGGAAGCAAAGGGAGAAACATCACGATTAAGGGAAGGAGGAGTGTATTTGATCACAGGTGGACTCGGAGGCATTGGACTTGCTCTAGCGTCACACCTAGCGAAGGCGGTACGGGCCAAACTAGTTTTGATCGGACGTTCAGCTTTTCCTCCTAGACAAGAGTGGGAACAATGGCTAGCTACTAACGATCGCCAAGATCATATCAGTCGTAAAATTTTGAAAGTAAAGGAACTTGAAGAACTAGGTGCAGAAGTTTTAGTACTGAGCGCTGATGTGGCTAACCTTGAACAGATGCAAGAAGCGATCGCAAAAGTTCAGAAACAGTTTGGTAAAATCAATGGTGTTCTTCATTGTGCAGGCATTGCTGATTATGCAGGTGTGATTTCTCGAAGAACGCGAGAGATGACAGAAAATATTATGGCCCCTAAAGTCAAAGGAACACTAGTATTAGATAACCTTTTGAAAGATGTTAAGTTGGATTTTTTGATTCTTTGTTCATCTCTTAGCTCAATTATTTATAGAAAGAAATTTAGTGAAGTTGGCTATTGCGCTGCCAATGAGTTTCTTGACGCTTTTGCTTATCATAAAATAAATCAAGATCGGACATTTACAGTTTCTATTAACTGGACTGATTGGCAAGATGTTGGAATGTCAGTAGAGGCGGTGAAGCGATTAGTTAATAAACAAGATATTTCTGATGCTAAATCTTTATTAATAGATGCTTTATTACCTTCAGAAGGGATAAAAGTTTTTAGACATATTCTCAACAGTGCAGTCCCACGAGTTGCAGTATCAACTGAAGATTTAACAACTCTGATAGAACGCGATCGCAATTTTAATGCCCAAGCTCTTTTGGAATCTTTAGGCAAAAGTAACCAGTCGAAATCGTTACATCAACGACCTAAACTGAGTAATGCTTATTTTGCTCCTAGAAATCAGACTGAGCAAACAATTGCAGCTATTTGGCAAAAACTACTTGGTATTGACTTAGTAGGTATCCACGACAACTTTTTTGAACTCGGTGGCGATTCTTTAGTAGGTGTTCAAGTTATTTCACAATTAAGTAAAGAATTGCAGATAGAAATTCCTGTAGTCAGTCTTTATGAAAGTCCAACAGTCAGTTCTTTGAGCAAAGCTTTAAATATGGAACAGGCTGACAAACCTATGGAAGAAAGGAGCGGACGGGGGCAAAGACGAAGAGAGAAAAGAATGCAACAGAAGGGCGCTCTATAAAAAATTAATCAAAGAGGTACTAATGAAAATCCATGAAACATTTTCTAATATAGCGGGTTTAGATATAGCTGTAGTGGGTATGACAGGTCAGTTTCCAGGTGCAAAAAATATTGATGAGTTTTGGCAAAATCTGCGGGAGGGTGTAGAATCAATTTCATTTTTTTCTGACAGTGATTTAGTATCTTCAAATATTGATACCGCCTTGTTAAATAATCCTAATTATGTTAAAGCAGCATCTATATTGGAAAACGTAGAGGAGTTTGACGCGTCATTTTTTGGTTTTGAACCTAAAGAAGCTGAAGTTATAGACCCCCAATATCGCCTCTTCCTGGAGTGTGCTTGGGAAGCAATTGAAAACGCTGGCTACGATCCTGAAACCTATAAGGGTTTGATCGGGGTTTACGCCGGGGCAAATATGAATACCTATCTATTAGAAAACCTTTATCCAAACCGCGATACTATAAATCCTGTTAATGGAGCTTTACAACCTTTACATGGCAGTGGTCAAGCTTTCCTAACCACAAGTGTCTCTTACAAATTAAATCTTAAAGGGCCTAGTATTACTCTCCAAACCTTCTGTTCTACATCATTGGTTGCAGTTCACTTGGCCTGCCAAAGTTTGTTGAATGAAGAATGTGATATGGCTTTAGCTGGCGGTGTTTCAATTAAAGTTCCACAAAAAGCTGGCTATTTATATCAACAAGGAGGGATGTTGTCTCCCGATGGGCACTGTCGAGCCTTTGATGCCAAAGCACAGGGAACTGTTTTCGGTAGTGGGGCTGGAATTGTAGTATTAAAGAGATTAGAGGATGCTCTTGCTGATGGAGACTGCATTCATGCAGTCATCAAAGGTTCAGCAGTCAATAACGATGGTTCTTTGAAAGTAAATTTCACTGCCCCTAGTGTAGAAGGTCAGGCAGAGGTAATCGTAGAAACCCTGAAAAATGCTGGAGTAGATGCCGAGGATATAACCTATATAGAAACTCATGGAACCGGAACAGCTATGGGTGATCTCATTGAAATTACTGCACTCAAAAAAGCTTTTCACACTACTACCCAGAAGAAGGGTTTTTGTGCGATCGGTTCAGTGAAAACTAATATCGGACATTTAGATGCCGCAGCCGGTATAACAAGTCTGATTAAGACTACATTAGCGCTCAAACACAAGCTGCTCCCACCTAGTCTACACTTTGAACAAGCCAATCCCCAAATCGATTTCACGAACAGCCCTTTCTACGTCAATACTAAGGTTTCTGAATGGAAGGGAGATCACACACCCCGTCTGACTGGGGTCAATTCCTCGGGTTATGGTGGAACTAATGCCTTTGTAATTCTCGAAGAAGCTCCGCCGATCAAACATTCGGAAAAATCCAGACCCTGGCAATTATTGGTACTCTCTGCTAAAACCATCTCTGCACTTGAAATTGCCACTACAAATCTAATCGCGTACTTAAAGCAGCATTCAAATGTTAACCTAGCTAATGTTGCTTACACACTTCAGGTTGGTCGCAGGGCTTTCAACCATCGCCGGATGGTGATTTGCCATGACATTAATGATGCGATCGCTACTTTAGAAACACAAGATCCGAAACGGGTTTTTCAGGTTTACCAAGATCGCCTAGATCGTCCCGTCGTATTTATGTTTCCAGGGCAAGGAGTACAGTACGTAAATATGGCGCTGGATCTATACCAGACAGAACCGACGTTTCGCAAGCAGGTAGATATCTGCTCAGAGTTTCTCCAACCACATCTAGGGCTTGACCTGCGACATATACTCTACCCCAACACAGAAAAGACTCAAGAAGCCGCGCAACTACTGAAACAGACCGCAATTGCTCAACCAGCACTCTTTGTCATCGAGTACGCCCTAGCAAAGTTGTGGATGGAGTGGGGAATACATCCCCAGGCTTTGATTGGTGAAAGCCTTGGGGAATATGTCGCTGCGTGTCTGGCAGGAGTACTTTCATTAGAAGATGCTTTGACTTTAGTAGCTGCGCGGGGACAACTCATGCAGCAAGTGCCTGAAGGTGCTATGCTTGCCATTCCACTTTCAGAAAAAGAAGTTCAACCTCTGCTGGGCAAAACACTATCTCTAGCTGAGATTAAGGAATCATCTCTTTGCATAGTTTCAGGTTTCATAGATGCTGTGGAGGTATTACAGAAGCAGCTAGCTTCCCAAGGCGTCGAGTGTATGCGTCTGGATACCTCCCATGCCTTTCATTCTATGATGATGGATGCCATCTTAAAGCCTTTCACTGAGGAAGTTAAAAAAGTCAAACTGAATCCTCCCAAAATTCCTTTTGTATCCAATATTACGGGAGCTTGGATTACAGAAGCGGAGGTGACAGATCCAAGCTATTGGGTTAGGCATCTGCGGCAAACAGTTCGCTTTGCTCAGAGTATGCAAGAATTGTTGAAAGAACCAGAGCGCATTTTGCTAGAGGTTGGCCCTGGGCAGACTTTGAGTGCATTTGCCCGTCGTCATTTTGATAAAGAAGCCCAGCAGATTGTGTTAACTTCCTTGGGCTATCCACAAGAAAGTCAATCGGATGTAGCATTCTTATTGAATACATTGGGTCAGCTATGGCTGGCTGGAGTACAAGTAGATTGGTCGGGATTCTATACCTATGAGCGCCGTCATCGCATACCTTTACCTACTTATCCTTTTGAGCGTCAACGTTACTGGATTGAACCCAAAATACAGGTAAACGCTCTCAAGACTGGTGAAAAGAAATTGCCTACAACCTCTCTACTAGGCAAAAAGCTGGACATAGCCGACTGGTTTTATGTCCGATCTTGGAAACGCTCCCTGCTGCTTGCCCCTCAACTAAGTCAAAAGTCAGTTTTATCTTGCACTCTTGTATTTATCGATGAGTGCGGTTTGGGTTTTGAGTTAGTAAAACGACTTGAACTTGAGAGTCAAGATGTGATTACCGTGAGGATCGGGTCAGCGTTTACAAAGTTGAGCGATCGCGTATATATCCTTAATCCTCGACAAGCTGATGACTATGATGCCTTACTCAATGAACTTATAGCACAAAATAAGCGCCCAAAAACCATTGTTCATTTATGGAGTATTACACCCCACAGTGACGTAGAATTAAGACTTGAGGAAGTTGACAAAGTTCAGGAAAATGGATTTTACAGTCTGCTGTTTTTAGCCCAGGCACTTAGTAAATACCATACTGATGAATGTCAAATCGCGGTTGTCTCCAACAATATGCAGGAAGTTGTCGGAGAAAAGTTGCTGTGTCCAGAGAAGGCGACTTTACTCGGGCTCGTTAGGGTGATTACGGAGGAATACTCAAATATTATCTGTCGTAGCATTGATGTTGTTATTCCCCAATTAGGAGTTAAAACTGAGCCTAAACTTTTAGAGCATTTGCTCTGCGAGCTACAAGCCCTAAATTCTGAGAAGGTTATTGCTTACCGTGGAAATCATCGTTGGGTACAAACTTTTGAGCCAATTCGATTGGAGAAAGCTACCCAAGGAATATCAAGGTTAAAAGAAGGAGGCGTTTATCTCATTACAAGTGGATTAGAAGGTATTGGTCTTGTCATAGCCAAACATTTAGCACAGACTGTACAAGCCAAGCTGCTGCTGACAGGAGGTTTAGCTTTTCCTTTACCAGAAGAATGGGAACAATGGCTAGCTACTCACGATGAGCATAATAATACAAGCCTCAAGATACGGGAAATCCAGAAACTTAAAGAGCTAGGTGCAGAAGTTTTGGTAGTCAGCGCCGATGTTACCAATCTTGAACAGATGCAACAAGCGATCGCGTTAGCCCAAGAGCGATTTGGTCAGATCAATGGCGCGATCCACGCAGCCGAGGTTTCTGCTAGCGGCATGATTTTGCAAAAAACGCCAGAAATAGCAGAAAGTATTCTGGCATCTAAAGTAAAAGGCACATTAATTCTCAATAAAATTCTCAAGGATGTTCCACTGGATTTCTTTGTTTTATGTTCATCAATCACTTCCATTACAAGTAAATTTGGGCAAGTAGATAATGCTGCTGCTAATGCTTTTCTTGACGCTTTTGCTCGTCAGAAAAGCGACCAAGATGGCACATTTACCGTATCTATTAACTGGGATTCTTGGCAGAAAGAGGGGATGGCAGCAGAAGCCATGAAGCAATCAACACCAATCTTGGATATTTCCCAATCTCAATTAAAAGAAGTGTCTCACCCTTTATTCGATCAATGTATAGTTGAAGGGAAACAACAAGAGATATACATCAGCAAATTTAGCGTCATCAAACACTGGGTTTTAGATGAACATAGGGCTATGGGTAAGGCGACACTTCCGGGAACAGCTTACTTGGAAATGGCTTTAGCCGCTTTTGAAAACCACGTTCAGAACGGAACGATTGAAATTCGGGAAGTATTTTTCTTGACTCCCTTGGTAATAGAAGATGATGAAGAAAAAGAAGTTCGTACACTTTTAAAGAAGAAAGGAGAGGGCTTTGAATTTTCGGTCACAAGCCAATCAAACTCAGGGTCAAAGCAATGGGTCGAACATGCCAAGGGCGAAATAGCCTGTATAAAATTAGAACCATCAGCAAAACAGGAAATCAGAGAACTTGAGGCAAGATGTAATCAAAAAGAAATAATCATTCCAGAAGGAGAGCATAAGCTTAAAACAGGATTTGTAGAGTTTGGTTCTAGATGGAATAACTTGAAGCAGGCAAAATTAGGAACAGATCGGGGGTTGATTGTTCTGGAACTGCCCGAAGTATTTGCCACCGATATTAATTCATATAAGTTGCATCCTGCTTTATTGGATAATGCGACGGGTTTTCTAAGTATTGAAAACGAAGGTGTTTACTTACCGTTTTCGTATAAAAGTCTGAAAATAAAAAAAACTTTGCCAAGTAAAGTATATAGCTACATCAGATATACAGAAAATAATCAGTTCAGAGAAGGAATTTTAAAATTTAATATCACCATCATGGACGACCAGGGAAACGAACTGGTTGAGATTGAAGAATTCATCATGAGGAAAGTAGATATTGGCACAATTACTGCTGAACAGTCTAATGGTAAACCTCAAAAAATTCCTTCTGTTTCTGCAAGCGAAAACTTCTCTTTGGAGATTGCTTCCCCTGGCATCTTAGATAGCCTGACTTTTCGACCTAGCACCCGCCAAAAACCAGGTCTGGGTGAGGTAGAAATCGAGGTCTGCGCGACTGGTCTTAACTTCAAAGAAGTGCTTATAGCATTGGGGCTGCTTCCTGTTCCACCCAATGTTGATGTCAAGTTCGGTAGAGAGTGTTCTGGAAAGATAGTCGCTCTGGGAGAAGGAGTTAAGGGTTTTGAGGTAGGAGATGAAGTCATGGCCTTTGGCGATTCCTGCTTTAACCAATTCACAACGACTTCTGCTTCTTTGGTAGCACTCAAACCAGAACATCTTAGTTTAGAAGAGGCAGCAACAATTCCCGTTGCTTTTATTACGGCTTACTATGCCTTGATAAAATTAGCTAGGCTTCGCCAGGGCGAGGGTGTTCTCATTCATGCTGCTGCTGGCGGTGTTGGAATGGCTGCCGTGCAAATAGCCCAGTGGCTGGGAGCCAAAATCTTCGCCACAGCAGGCAACCCGGAAAAACGAGCATTTCTGCATTCGTTGGGTATTGAATATGTTATGGATTCCAGGTCTTTGGCTTTTGCCGATGAAGTGATGAAGTATACTGATGGCAAGGGTGTGGACGTAGTTTTGAATTCCCTATCAGGAGAATTCATGACTAAAAGCCTTTCACTTCTAGCACCCTATGGACGCTTTCTCGAACTCGGCAAGCGGGATATCCTTAACAATAGCCAATTAGGTCTACGACCTTTTGAGAAATGCTTATCGTTCTTTGCTACAGAAGTAGGAAATGATCTCCCTGACTTCATTTCTACGTGGCATGAAGTAGTGCAACACTTGAAAGATGGCAATTTTAATTCTCTACCACATCAGATATTTCCAATTACAGAAGTAGCTCCCGCCTTTGAATACATGGCTAAAGCCAAACATATCGGCAAGATTGTGGTATCTTGGCAGAATCAGGAGGCTTTGAAAGCGCTGGTTGCTTCTGAAGGCGAAGTTAGTCAAGAAAAAAAAGCAACTGTAGCTTCTCCTGCCCGGTTGGGTTCTCCGTCTACTGTTTTTTCCGCAGTTGGCTCTGGTATGCAGGACAAACCTGCTATTCTTAGGGAAGGGTTATTACCAAAAGAGGGTTTAGAAGCGTTTGACCGCATTCTCGGAAGTACACTCACCCAGGTTCTAGTATCGACCCGTGATTTTTTAAACCGAGTTGAGCAGGATAATGGTTTTAACTCACAACCTTTCCAAGAAGCCTCACAAAAGTATAATCTCTCTAAACCGACACAATCACAACCTGCGCTGAGTGGTGCCTATGTTGCTCCCAGAAATGAGATTGAGCAAAGGCTCGCTGTCATCTGGAAAGAACTTCTGGGGAAAGATTTGGTGGGAATACAAGACAACTTCTTTGAAATCGGTGGCAATTCACTTCTAATAGTCCAAGTTCGCAGCCAACTGCAACAAGTGTTTAATGGTGATATCTCAATGGCTGACCTGTTTGAATATCCGACCATAAGTGCCTTAGCAGAATATTTAAGTCGGAAACAGGCTGAACAACCTGCCTTTGAACAAGCACATGACCGTGCTAAAAGGCAACAGGAAGTTATGGAAGAAGAAATGCAACTAATGAAGCAAAGGAGGAAAATACGTGAGTAACCAGTTGAAAGGCATAGCCATAATCGGCATGAGTGGTCGTTTTCCAGGAGCCAAAAATGTCGATCAATTTTGGCAGAATCTGTGTAACAGTGTGGAATCAATTTCATTCTTTACTGATAACGAGTTAGTGGCTTCAGGCGTAGACCCAGCTTGGTTGAGTGACCCTCAGTACGTCAAAGCGGGGGCTGTGTTACAAGATGTTGAGATGTTTGACGCTTCATTTTTTGGCTTCTCGCCTAGAGAAGCTGAAATCATGGACCCTCAACAACGTATTTTTTTGGAGTGTGCTTGGGAAGCGCTAGAAAATGCTGGTTATGACCCAAAAACAGACAAAAATCTAATTGGCGTTTATGCAGGGGGTAACCTAAGTACCTACTTACTTAACAATCTGGCCTCATACCCTGAACTCATTAAAGCGCTGGAGTCGCAAATTTCAATTGCTAATGATAAGGACTTTATATCTACACGAGTTTCTTACAAATTAAACCTGAAAGGGCCGAGTATTAGCGTTGGCACGGCCTGCTCTACGTCATTAGTAGCAGTTCACTTGGCGTGCCGAGGATTGCTAAGTTATCAGTGTGATATGGCCCTGGCTGGTGGTATTGCGATACAAGTTCCACAAAAACAAGGTTATTTCTATCAAGAAGGTGGTATGGCCTCTCCTGATGGTCACTGTCGGGCTTTTGATGCGAAAGCACAGGGCAGCCCTTTCGGGAAAGGAGCGGGTATTGTCGTGCTGAAAAGATTGGAAGATGCTGTAGCTGATGGGGACTGCATTTATGGGGTTATCAAAGGTTCAGCTATCAATAACGATGGTTCTGAGAAGGTGAGTTACACCGCACCTAGTGTAACAGGCCAAGCAGAAGTGATTGCTGAGGCTCAGGCGATCGCTAACTTTGATTCTGAAACAATCACCTACATTGAAACCCACGGAACTGGTACACCTCTAGGCGATCCAATTGAATTTAGGGCGCTTAAAAAGGTGTTTGGTGCTGGAACTAGCAAAAAGAACTTCTGTGCCATTGGTTCAGTCAAGACCAACGTCAGCCACCTGAGTTCAGCATCTGGTGTAACGGGCTTGATCAAAACAGTCCTGGCGCTCAAACACAAAATAATTCCGCCCACTCTGCACTTTGAACAACCCAATCCAGAGATTGATTTCGCTAACAGCCCCTTTTACATCAATACTCAGCTTCATGAATGGCAAACAGAGGGAACTTCTCGCCGGGCTGGGGTTAGTTCTTTTGGCATCGGCGGCACTAATGCTCATGTTGTTTTAGAAGAAGCCCCAGTACAGGTCAAAAGTCAAAAGTCAAAAGGCAAAAGTAAATATTTATTGTGTCTATCGGCTAAAACTAGCTCTGCTTTAGAGACAGCAACTACAAATTTGGTTAATCACCTGCAACAGCACCCAGAACTCAACCTTGCGGATGTCGCTTATACATTGCAAGTTGGTCGGCATGGTTTGAGCCATCGGCGGACAGTTGTTTGTCAAGATACTCAAGATGCGATCGCAGCCCTCCAAAATCCCAAACGAGTTTTCACTAGCAATCAGGAAACGAATCAGCGCCCAGTAGTCTTTATGTTTACTGGTTTGGGAACTCATTATGTTAACATGGGTTATGAATTATACCAATTTGAACAAACTTTCCGCGAACACCTTGATCGCTGTTGCTCGTTGTTTCAACCTCTGTTAGGTCTTAATCTCAAAGAAGTTATTTATCCTACTTCCTGTGCCAAGCAAGAAGCAACAAAAGAAAAATCAGGTATCGATTTACGCCAAATGCTTGGTCGCGATCCCCAATCTCCAGATGCCGCCGCCCAAAAATTAAATCAAACCTATCTCACTCAGCCGGCGCTGTTTGCCATTGAGTATGCTTTAGCTCAAGTATGGATGTCCTGGGGCATTCGTCCAGTAGCAATGATTGGTTACAGTATTGGTGAATATGTGGCTGCAACAATAGCCGGGGTATTGTCTCTAGAAGATGCGATTACTCTTGTTGCCAAAAGAGCGCAAATGATTCAAGAGTTGCCAGGGGGAGCAATGCTGGCGGTTCCTTTGACAGAAGAAGAAGTGCAACCTTTCTTGAATGAAAATCTTTCATTATCAGCAGTCAATGGCTCATTCCAATGTGTACTTGCGGGAACTACACAGGCTGTAGAGGAACTAGCAGGCAAGTTTAGTGCTAGAGGGTTAGCCTGTCGGCAATTGCAGACTTCTCATGCCTTTCATTCTTACATGATGGAGGCGATCGCTGACTCTTTCACTGAACTGGTTAAAAATATCAGTCTCAAACCACCGCAAATTCCTTATATATCCAACGTTACCGGAACTTGGATCACAGCAGAGCAAGCCACAAATCCCAGTTACTGGACACAGCATCTGTGCCAACCCGTGCGCTTTGCCGATGGAGTACATCAGTTGTGGACACAACATAGTCCAATTTTATTAGAGGTAGGTCCAGGACAGACCTTAAGCAGTTTAGCGGTGCAATGTTTAGATCATGTTTCTAATGATCACAAAGTCCTATTATCTTCGCTGCGTTATGCCTATGAGCGACAGTCAGATGTTGCTTTCATCCTCAACACATTAGGACAACTATGGCTTGAGGGAATCAAGATAGATTGGTCAGGATTTTATGCAGATGAGCGTCGATATCGCCTTCCCTTGCCAACATATCCCTTTGAACGACAAAGATATTGGATTGAACCGCAAAAATTATTACCTGCACAAAGAAATTTCCAGTCCCAGTTAACAGCATCAGAACTTTGGAAACCTCTGGTAAAAGCTGGTCAACTCCAAGCTAGCATTGCTTCTGCGGAATTTGACAAGCAAATTTTTCAAGAGAGAAGAGAGTGTTTAGATCGTTTATGTATTGCTTATATTAATCTTGCAATCAAACATTTAGGAGCTTTTAGCAATCCCACTAAAAAGTATTCTCTAGAGGAGTTATTTGACCAATGTCAGATTATTCCTACCTATAGAGAATTGTTCAGTCGATGGCTAGAAATATTGGTCGAACAGGGTCAGTTAGATCGAGAACAAGAGTTATTTACTAATTTCCTGCCAATATCAGCACACTTTGTTAATGAAATATTAGTAGAAGTCAAAGCCAAATGGGTAGACACGCCGCAACAAATAGATTTGCTGCAACTATATGGCGAAAATATGGTATCTCTGCTGACTGGTAAAAAAGAACCATTAGAGTTTCATGTTTCTACCTTATTAAAGTCAGGAGAATTTTCAGTCCAACAATTGCCTGAAAATAAGTACTACAACTCAATCATGCGGGTATGCTTGGAACAGGTGTTAAAATTATTGCCACCTCAAGTTAATCTTAGAATTCTGGAACTTGGCGCTGGAACTGGTACTGGCACGGCAGAGTTATTACCTATACTGCCATCCGACAAAACAAATTATACCTTTACTGATGTAGGAGGTTTTTTCCTGAATGCAGCTAAGAAGAAATTTAGCGATTATCCATTTGTTGAATACCAATTGCTAGACCTTGAGCGATCGCTACAAGAACAAGGATACTCAAGCCACAGCTTTGATGTAATTGTAGCTTTCCAGGTGCTGCACGTTACTCGAAATATTGGAGAAACTCTCGATCGCATTCGCTCTTTACTCGCTCCTGGAGGTTTACTTCTCTTTTGGGAAACAACTCAACCCAGGTTAGAATTTGAGTTCATTGACGCGCTGCTGATGAATCCGATAGAGAATCCAGAAAGCGATCGCAATATGTGCAATCCCTTTTTATCTCAAGAGCAGTGGCAAGTAGAACTCAAATCTCATGGTTTTGTACAGGTGACAGCTTTCTCAGAATTCGCACCTTTTACAGACCACATAATTGTCGCTCAAGCTACTGCCCCAGCAACGCCCAAAGCGCCAGCAGCCTTTACAGCATTACTTCATGAACAAGAAGAAGTCTCATTTGGAAAAAAGTCCAACATTGCTGACTGGTTCTACATCCCTTCATGGAAACGTTCGCTACCACCACAGTCAAACGGTCAGGTGAAACAAGCAGAACGCTGGTTAGTCTTTGTTGATGAATATGGGTTAGGCGCTCAAATCGTCAAACGCCTCGAACTTGAAGGTCATGACGTAATTATCGTCAGAGTTGGGGAGCAATTTGGCAGCCAAAGCGAATCTTCCCAGAAGCATCTGGGCAAGCGTGCATATACAATAGCACCTCAACAACAGGATGATTACAATACCCTACTCAAAGAACTTCGCGCCCAAGACTTAATACCACAAAAAATTATTCATCTGTGGAGTGTAACACAGTCAGGATGTGCAGACTTTGATACAGCCGAAACACAGGGATTCCAAAGTTTGCTGTTTTTGGCACAGGCGCTAGGAAAACAGAATTTCACTGATGATTTACAGCTTGCAGTTATCTCCAACAATATGCAATCTGTAACTGGAGTTGAAAATCTCTGCCCAGAAAAAGCAACACTCCTTGGACTTGTTAAGGTCATCCCACAAGAATATTCCAATATTAAATGCCGTAGCATTGATGTTATTATTCCCTTATCAGAAAGTTGGCAAGAAGAGAAATTTGTAGAACAACTACTGAAAGAACTTAAAGCCAATTCCTCTGACTCAGTTATGGCTTACCGTGGTTTGGAACGTTGGGTGCAAACCTTTGAGTCTGTCCAATTAGATACAAACGTCTCGGATACACCCAGGTTCAGAGAAAAAGGAGTCTACTTAATTACTGGTGGACTCGAAAAAATAGGACTTGTAGTAGCCGAACATCTAGCAAAGACAGTACAGGCAAAACTGCTGCTTTTAGAGGCTGAGGATTTTCCCAACCGACAGGAGTGGCTAGAGTGGCTGACAACTCACGATGAGCAAGATAACATCAGCCGCAAGATTCGGAAAGTGCAGGAACTAGAAAATCTGGGCGCAGAAGTCTTAATCAAGAGCGTTGATGTAGTAAATTTAGCACAAATGCAAAGTGCGATCGCTCAAACACAAGAGCAGTTTGGGCAACTCAACGGGGTGTTTAATACAACTAAGATAGCTCTAGAGAATTCATTTAGCGCTATTACAGAGATAGAACCAACGCAGTGCAAACAGCAACTTCAAGCCAAGAAACAGGGACTCTTAGTATTAGAAAAAGTTTTGCAGTCCCAAAAACTTGATTTTTGTCTATTAATGTCTTCATTAACCTCTATTTTAGGAGGATTAGGCTCTGTAACCTATTCAGCAGCAAGTCTTTTAATGGACGCTTTTGCTTACCAGCATAATCAGAAAAATCCTGTCCCTTGGATGAGTATTAACTGGGATGCATGGCAATTTGCAGCAGGAAATTCACAAATACCTACTGGTACAAGTTTAGCTGAATTCGCCATCGAACCTTTAGAAGGTATCAAGACCCTTGAACAAATTCTTTTGTGGAGTCAATATCATCAAATAGTTGTCTCAACTGGTAATTTACAATCTAGAATTGACCAATGGATTAGATTAAAGCCTTTACAACAGAAAAATACTGCCCAAAAAGTTAATTTATCTTATCGTCACTCTAGACCGAACTTAAAAAATGTTTATGTTGCTCCTAGTAATGATGTAGAACAAAAATTAGTTGAAGTTTTTCAAGAGTTACTAGGTATTGAACCAGTAGGTATTCATGACAGCTTTTTTGTACTAGGGGGAGATTCTTTGACGGGAACTGTCCTCATTTCTCAACTTCGCAAAAACTTTCAAATAGAACTACCTGTTCGTTCTCTTTTTGAAGCCCCCACCATCGATGAATTAGCTTTGGTGATTGAGGAAATCCTCATAGAAGAGTTAGAGCAATTATCTGGAAATGAAACAAGTGGGGATATCAACAAAACTCTTGATGTGCAATTTTAATAAGTAAAAAATAAAAAGATAATCCCCATAAATAAATTTAGGGTATTTGACAAAGACCTATTAATTATTGCGCTATGCGTCTCAAAATAAATGTTTTTATTTTGTCCCATAAATAAATTGAGTTGCTCTGTTAGCATTTTTATTTTTCTTTCTTTTGCCTTGTTTGGTCACTATAGGATAAATCGATGAGAACATCAAAAAATAACTCTCACTAATATTAAGTAGCTATTTTGGAGTTTGTAAACAATGCTTACTAGCCCTTCTCGTCCTTGGCAGTTATTAGTAATTTCTGCAAAGACCGACTCAGAACTAAAAACTGCTACTGTCAACCTTGCAGATTACTTGAGACAGCATCGTGACTTTAACCTTGCGGATATTGCTCATACATTGCAACGCGAACAAGAGGTTTTTAAGCATCGGCGGACGGTTGTTTGTCGGGATATTGAAGATGCTCTAGTTGCACTTCAAGATTCAAGGCGAGTGCTTACCAACATCCAAGAAACAGAAGAACGTCCTATAGCCTTTATGTTTCCTGGACTTGGTACTCATTACGTCAACATGGCTTGGGAAATTTACCAAGTCGAACCGGTATTTCGCGCATCAGTTGACTACTGTTGTGAATTTCTCAAACCCCTTCTTGGTCAAGATTTACAAGATGTAATCTATCCACATAGAGCTTCTCAACAAGACCAGCAGTCTTTGAGAGAAAATTCTCCAGGTCTGGACTTGCGAAAAATGTTAGGTCGCAGCCAGACACAAGCGGATGCAAAGATTGTAGCTGCTAAATCTTTACTCAATCAAACTCACCTCGCTCAACCAGCCATTTTTGTAATTGAATATGCCTTAGCAGAACTATTGATATCCTGGGGAATTCGTCCGGCGGCAATGATTGGCTATAGCATTGGTGAATATGTAGCAGCGACTTTAGCAGGGGTTTTATCTTTAGAAGAGGGTTTAACGCTAATTGCTGCAAGAGCGCAGATAATTCAAAAGTTGCCAGGTGGAGCAATGCTTGCAGTTCCACTTTCGCAAACAGAAATATCTCCCCTACTTAATGATAAACTCTCACTCTCTGCGGTCAATGGACCATATATGGGTGTAATCGCAGGTGAAACCAATGCTATAGAAGTTTTAGAACAACAGTTAACACAAAAAGGTTTAGCTTGTCGCCGTCTGGATACGTCTCATGCTTTTCACTCTCAGATGATGGAGGGTGCTACCTCTGACTTACGTGAGTTGGTAAAAACATTTAACCTGCAAGCACCAAAAATTCCTTATATATCTAACGTTACAGGAACTTGGATAACAGCAGCAGAGGCTACAAATCCCGATTATTGGGTTAAGCATCTTTGTCAACCTGTGTTGTTTGCTCAGGGTATGCAGGAGTTGTGGAAACAACAATATCCTATTTTGTTGGAAGTAGGCCCTGGACAGACTCTAGGTAGCTTTGCGCTGCAATGTATAGAAAATAATTTAGCAGTTAGTCAAATTATCTTACCCTCTCTTAGATATTCTTACGATAATAAACCAGACTTAGCATTCTTACTTAAAACATTGGGTAGGCTTTGGTTAACAGGAGTGCAAATAGATTGGGCGAAATTTTATGTTCATGAGCATCGTCATTCCATTTCTTTACCTGCCTCTCTTTTTTAATCCAAAAACTACCTTAAATACAATAATATCCAAAGGGAGATGAGTTAAAGTTATGAATATTCAAACAGTAGGTGTTGTTGGTGCAGGGGTAATGGGAATAGGGGTTGCACAAAACCTTGCTCAAACAGGTCATCAAGTAATACTCGTAGATATTTCGGAAAATACCCTGGATAAAGCTAAACACGAAATCAGGAATAATATCCGCTTTCAGGGTTTTTTCAAAAAAAGTGACAAAACAGAAACTCCAGATAGTATCCTCGACAAAATAGAGTTTTCTACAAACTATAAAATTTTAGATAATTCCGATTTTGTAGTAGAAAATGTCACAGAAAAGTGGGATATTAAAAAAGAGGTATATCCTTTACTAGATTCTATATGTCCAACAAATTGCGTATTCGCCGCTAACACATCAGCAATTCCCATTACCCAGATTGCTTCAGTTACTAAGCGTACTGATAAAGTTGTTGGTATCCACTTTATGAATCCTGTACCAATGAAGCCGATGGTGGAGATGATTCGTGGATATCATACTTCTGATATGACAATTGAGATAGCAAAAAAAATGCTAGCTCAGATGGGTAAAGAATGTATTATTGTTAATGATTCACCGGGTTTTGTTTCTAACCGGGTGTTGATGTTAACTATTAACGAAGCTGTTTTTCTATTGCAAGACCAAGTTTCTACAGCAGAAGATATAGACAAAATCTTTAAAAGCTGTTTCGGTCACAAAATGGGGCCTTTAGAAACAGCAGATTTGATTGGTTTAGACACCATTTTATTTTCTATCGAAGTCTTATATGAAAGCTTTAACGATAGTAAGTATAGACCATGCCCCTTACTCAAAAAAATGGTAAATGCTGGGTTACATGGTAGAAAAAGTGGTAAAGGATTTTACGCATATCATTAAATAGGAATAATCAAGACAAATGAACGAAATTCAAGCTAAAATCAAAAGCTTTCTGGCAAAGTTTTTCGGCAATCATGATTTGCAACCCGATGAAGATATTTTTGCGCTCGGTTTTGTCAATTCTATGTTTGCCATGCAACTTGTTTTGTTTGTAGAGCAGGAGTTTCAGATTACCATTGAAAACGATGATTTAGAATTTGAAAATTTTCGCACAATCAACTCTATCGTCAATTTAATTGAACGTAAAACTACTATTCTCGTGCATTAATCAAATATACGTTGCCATTTTTATGGCATAAATGGTATTATGAAGCTAGAACTATCTACCCAACAAAAAAATGCTCAAGCTAAATTTAGAGCTTTTGTTAATGAGGAAATATGTCCTAGTGCTGGGGAATGGGATAGAAAAGAATTTACTCCACCAGAGCTAATTAAGAAAATCACCGAACATGGTTTTCTCGGTGCCATATTACCCCAGGAATATGGTGGTAAAGGAATGGACATGATTACTTATGGTATTCTCAACGAGGAAATTGGACGCGGATGTTCTTCTGTGCGGAGTTTGCTCACAGTTCACAATATGGTTGCTTATGCTTTGTGTAAATGGGGTAATAAGTCTCAAAAAGAGTATTGGCTGCCCAAATTTGCATCTGGAGAAATCATCGCTGCTTTTGCACTAAGCGAACCTCATGTAGGTAGCGATGCCAAAAGTGTAGAAACAACAGCAACACTTGCAGGTGATGCTTATATCTTAAATGGGCAAAAGAAATGGATTACCTATGGACAAATAGCAGATGTATTTTTGGTCTTTGCTAAATGTGAAGGTAAACCCACTGCTTTTTTAGTTGAAAAAAATAGCCCAGGACTTTTAGTCAAACCAATGTCTGGTATTTTAGGTGTTAGGGCTTCAATGTCAGCAGAATTGCTGTTTAATAACTGTCACGTTTCTTCAGAAAATCTAGTAGGTAAATTAGGATTTGGATTTTCCTACATAGCATCTTCTGCACTTGATTATGGTAGATATAGCGTAGCATCGGGTTGTGTAGGTATTGCTCAAGCTTGTTTAGAAGCTTGTATCAAGTATACAAATGAACGAAAACAGTTTGGTGTTTATCTGAAACTATCCCACTAATAAAAAAGTATGGTAATCTACTTCTCAACAAGGAGGGG
>NZ_CAXTNE010000059.1:0-31401 GCF_964245445.1 uncultured Nostoc sp. | reverse complement strand
TCGCTACTATCCACATCTGGATTCACAAAATATTATTAGTGGGATAGGTTCAAGTAACTCTGCAAAACTTCCTCTTAGAAAACTTGGATAACCTGCGAGCAACTTCAACTTCAGCAGCTATTGGCAATATAGAGTTTGATGGGCAAACAAGCATCACCGACAGCTTTGATGTGATTAATGCTAACTCTACTCAAACTAGCATTTTCAACAAAAACACTGTCACCTTCCTCAATGACTTAAACAATAACATCGCAGGTTTTGATAAATCCAATGATGTGATTAATGGTCAAGGAGGTAATGACATCATTAATGGCAACAGTGGCAATGACCTGTTGCGGGGCGGGTCAGGCGATGATATTCTCATCGGTGGATTCGGTAATGATACTCTTGTGGGTGGATTCGGCAATGATATTCTCGTTAGTGGTGTAGGTGCTGACTCTTTCCTTTACAACACAGATGCTGCTTTTGCCCTGACTGCTATTGGTCAAGATGCGATCGCTGACTTCAACAGTTCCCAAGGTGACAAGATTGTACTGGATAAGACTACCTTTAGTGCAATTACCTCTGCTGTGGGAACAGGTTTTAGTAACTTGAAGGAATTTCAAGTCACGAATTTAGCAGGGACTAGCACAGCGAAAATTGTCTACGATCCTGTGAGTGGGCAGTTATTTTACAACCAAAATGGCTGTGCGGCGGGTTTTGGCAGTGGTGGTCTATTTGCAACTCTAACTGGTGCGCCAACTCTTACGGCATCAGATTTTCTGTTGCAAGCGTAGTTTGCTCAAAACACGGAATGTCGAGTTCGGAACAGGAAACTTCGAGTTCAGAACAGGAAACTCCGAGTTCAGAACAGGAAACTTCAAGTTCAGAACAGGAAACTTCGAGTTCAAAACAGGAAACTCCAAGTTCGGAACATGAAACTTCAACTTCAGAAACTTGAAGCTTATTTCTTCACTAACAACTCTGAGCTATTTAAGCTATTTAGATGTGGAAATCATAACTAATTACCCGGTCAACAATAGCCAATTAATTCACTATCATTCCACTCCAAGGTGTCGCCAATTTTTTCGCCGTCATGGTAGGCGGCGAGTAAAATTTCGCTGGTTTTTCCCCAAGCGATCGCTCCACTTGCATCTAAAGCGATCGCTCCCAAATCCCGTTTGTTCTGGTGCGCTTCCCCAAAGGATCGCTGCATGGCCTCCTTCAGGGACATCCCATCAGTGACACGTACTACAATTCGGGGAGCTAGACACTCATCAATGATATCTTCGCCAATGCCAGTACAGCTAACACCTGCATTATTAGTAGCATAATTACCTGCTGGCATCGCAGAATCACTTACCCTGCCAATCCGCTCAAAGCCCTTACCACCAGTAGAAGTGCCAGCAGCTAGCCTACCAGATGCATCTAAAGCTACCACACCAATGGTTCCGCGTCCGGCATTGCTGGTTTCTACCAGTTCGGGTTCTGCTACCACGCCAGCCATTGCGCTTTTAAAATTATCCTGACGCTCTTGTATCCACTCTTGTAACCGCAAATCAGTTAAAGCGTTATAGCTGGGAAGTTGCATTTCCCGCGCCAACTCAGCCGAACCGAAATCTGATAATACTCGGTCTGGGGAGTTTTGTAAAAATTGTGCTAACTCAATGGGATTTTTCACCCGCGAAATATTAATTACACCACTAAACCGCCCTGATGCGCCATCCATCAGAGAAGCACTCATGCGGATTTGCCCATCAGATTGTAGTACTGAACCAGTACCAGCATTAAAGCGGGGGTTATCTTCGAGCATTTGGCAACCATGCACCACCGCCTCAGAAGCAGTTGCTCCGCATAATAGTAGAGAATAGACTTCTTCTATTACTGTATGGAGCGATCGGCGCACCGCCTCCAATCCGCCTTTACCGTGGAGAGAACTACCAGCCCCCCCATGAATAATTAATTTAGGTTGCACCTGTGACTCCATTAATCTCTTGCGCTATTTGCGTCTGTGTTGCGGTTAGTTTCATTGGGGACTGGGGATTAGGGATTGGGGATTGGGTATTGGGAAGAATTCAGTCCCCAGTCCCCAGTCCCCAGTCCCCAGTCCCTTTAAGTTTTCGCTTCAGAACGGCGACGACGACAACGTTCTGAGCAGTATTTCACATCGTCCCAACAATCTTGCCACTTTTTACGCCATGTGAAGGGACGTTGACATACCGGACAGATTTTTGTCGGTAGGTCAGATTTAGAACGAACACGTCCCATATAAATACTCTGTATATGAGAATTTGATTTCTGAGAGATGGAAAATAATTATAACCAGTTTGCTAGGAAGGAAGGGTACTTTCGGCGAACAAATGTAATGTCAATCTATCCTTAGACTTGTTTTTGAGCTACCTGTATAGGAATATAGAACTATGAGCAGAAATACTGACAAAATCAGATGTAGTGTATATGTATTAAATAAGTCTTACAACTATAAACTAGAAAAGTGAGCAAGAAGTGAGCAAGTTTTGGTGTGGAAAGTGAGTAGTAGGAGCTAATAAGCTGTGAAGCACTTCGGTAATAACCGCACTATTTACGCATACAATACTAGAGACAAAACACCTCAACAAAGGCAACTATGAGAATAAATGCTCAGAGCCTGACTTCTTTTATACCAACTGAAGGCTTGGTATTTATAGATAAACTAGTGCAAAATATGGCATTTTTTCGGATCAAGCGATCGCTATATTGGACTAAAGCTACTCGTTTTTTTCGTCCCATAGTGGCATTTGTCGCTATTTTGCTCGTAGTCCTAACCTATGCAACCCCTAAAGCTTTGGCTTCAGACCACCAGGACACAATTTTTCTTGCCAGTAGGCTTACTGCTGCGGATCTCACAGATTTGTTTGTGTTTGAGAGTCCGACAAACCCCAAAAATGTTGTCTTAGTAATGGATTTCGACCCTCTGATCGTTTCTGGTGAAAATAGACCATTCGAGCCAAATATTCTTTATCAGTTCAAGATTGATAACACTGGCGACAGTATTGAAGATGTCGTACTTCAATTCAATATAAATGGTAAAGGCTCACAGCAAACGGTCACAGTGCGCGGCCCAAGTAGTCCAATCAAAGTAGGAACAACGTCAGCTTTGCTTCCAGTAAGTTGGACGGGGCAACTTAACCAAACATTCTCCGCATCTAACGGCATCAAGTTCTTTGTTGGCACACGCAAAGACCCGTTCTTTTTCGATCTGGAACAGTTCTTCAAAATCATCCCGGATCGTGATTATAATATTCAGCCTAATCTTAATCCTCCCTTCACAGTTCTTACCTTCAGACCACCTGGACAAGCACAAGACACCCTAGCCCCATTCAATGTTCACTCAATTATTGTCGAGCTACCCAGGAAACTGCTTGGTAAAGGCAAGATTGGTGCTTGGATAACAACTAGTGTTAGAACTCCTAGACTCAGAAACGGGAATTTAGCTCAGATTGAGCGGTTAGCAGTTCCAGCCCTGAATGAACTTTTTATGGACTACAAGGATCATAATAATAGTAATCTTCACACACCAACACAAGACGCTAGCAATCAATCCCAATTCATTCAAACCTTTGTCAAAGCGATCGGAAGACCTAAAGGCATAGCCGATGCAGTGATCTCAGTGGCGATTCCTGATGTTATCCAAGCTGACCTTTCTAAAGCTAGCGGTAGTTATTTTGGTACTCAGTTAGGCAACAACTTTGGTGGTAGAAGACTAAAAGATGACGTAATTGATGTAACAGCATCTGTTGTTTTTGGTAATGCAGTTACAGGGATTACTACAGGACAAATTCCGGCGCTGACTAGTGATAATGTTGGGCCTAATAATGCTAACTTTCTTCCTACCTTCCCTTATTTAGGTAATCCTTTGTAAGGTTTATGCATCTACGAATACTATGGGTGTTAGTGCTGACTAGCCTACTGGTTTTACTAAGACCCTGTGATACAGAAGCGCTAAGTTTAGGCTACACCAATAGTAATTTAGGCGCATATTCCTCTGCTGTGCAACTGCTGACTGTTAATTCTAGGCAGATATTATCAGTTCAGCAGTCAGATTTAGTTTTCCCCGATTATTTACAGCGATCGCATATTATCAGCATCTATGAGGAGAAAGTTGCTCAATCTCCCGATTCCTCAATATTTTTACGTCTGTTAGCCGATCAATATTTGAGGCGCTTTCGAGAAATTGGAGATATAGACGATGTGTTACGAGCAGAACAAGCGGCACGTAGATCTCTGGCACTACAGCCGCTTTATAATGATGTTTCTTCCATGCTCTTAGCATCAGCTTTACTATCTCAACACCAGTTTCGATCAGCTTTAGAAGTATTAAATAATTCATCTGTTGATAATCCCAGTATTATCTCGCTCTTGGCATCGATTCAGATGGAGTTGGGTGATTATGAAGCAACTCATCAACTATTGCAGAGCCTTGCACAGGAGGAATCGAACTCTGGTCATAAGGCAATTGTCGCCCGTTACTTAGAGTTAACTGGCAATCTCGCCTCAGCGCGACAACTGCTAGATGAGGCTATGCAGGAGATGGACTCTTTCTACACGACGAGCGCAGAAACTCGTGCTTGGTTTCATGTGCGGACTGGGGATCTGGCTTTTGCATCTGGGGATTTTGCCCTGTCTGAGCAGCGATATCGGGAGAGCTTTGACCTCTTCCCACGGCATATACCTGCGTTTACAGGACTAGCCCGCCTCTATGCGGCACAGCATCGCTGGCAGGATGCCCTGAATGCAGCCAATCAGGGTATAGAACTAATGCCGTTGGTAGAAACGCTGGGGTATAAAGCTGATGCTCAAATAGCGCTGGGAGATCAAAAAGGCGCAACTGAAACTGAAGATTTGATTGGGGTAGTAGCTTACCTAAGCAAGGTTAAAGGAATCTACGATCGCGCTTTGGCAGTCTACTACACCGAACACGGAATCCACTTACCAGAGGCGCTAGAGATTGCCCGTAATGAAGTGGCAGTGCGAGATGATGTATATGCAGAGGATACGTTAGCTTGGGCAGCTGCGGCTAATGGGCAATGGGAAGAAGCGCAAAGGGCAGCACAACGGGCAACTCGCTTTGGAACAGAGGATGCTTTGCTGCAATTCCATGCTGGCATGATTGCATTTCACTTAGGTAATCGTGAGGAAGCAATAAAGCGACTAACTCAAGCTGTTAATCTGAATCCTCAATTTCATCACAAGTATCCTGATGAAGCTCGTCAAGCAATTTTGGATTTGGGCGTGAGCGCTCAGTCGAAGTCCAAAATTTAAAATAACGCTGTATGGAGTTCTTTATGAAAAAGCTACTACATTACTTGGCTTGCACTACTGCAATCATCGCAATATGTTTATTTTGGATGCCGAGGGCGGATGCCCATCCTTTAGGCAATTTCACCATCAATCACTACGCTGGAGTGCAGGTAGCAACCGATGGTGTGGGGATTGATTATGTTCTAGACATGGCAGAAATTCCGGCTTTTCAGGAAATTAATCACTTAGATACCAATCGCAACCGCAAAGCTGAACCTGTAGAGACGATTCAATACCCTGACCAAAAATGCCAGGAAGTCAACTCACATCTGGAACTGTTGATCGATAAACAGCCTTTAGCACTGTCTTTGATCAAATCAACAGTCGAATTTCCTCCAGGTGTAGGAGGATTATCTACGCTGCGACTGAGTTGTAACTTTCAAGGGCCAACGGAGTTAATAGGCGCGAATCAGTTAATATTTGAAGATCAGTTTTATCCACAGCGCTTGGGCTGGCGTGAGATTACTGTAGCTGCAAATGGCATTCCCATTCAAGGTGATTTCACCTCTTTGAGTATCACCAACCGCTTGAGAGATTACCCTACTGAGTTACTCAGCAGTCCTCTGGACCAACGTCGGATTTCTTTTAAACTCAATCCGTCTCTGACATCAAGTGAACAAGCGCCTCCACCATTTGTTAAGTCATCCAGCCGCTTAGATAATGCTTTGACAGGAAGAAGCAACGATCTCTTCACTAGCTTAATTATCCAGGAAAATCATAACTTCCTGACTATCCTAATAGCTCTAGCGATCGCCTTTTTATGGGGTGGTTTACACGCCCTGTCCCCTGGTCATGGAAAAACGATAGTCGGTGCTTATTTGGTGGGTTCCCGTAGTAATGCCCAACATGCCTTATTCCTGGGGTTGATTATGACGATTACCCATACTGCTGGCATATTTGCTCTGGGTCTAGTTACTCTTGGCACATCCCAGTTTATTTTAACAGAGCAATTGTACCCTTGGTTAAGCGTACTCTCTGGTGTGCTGGTAACTGTAATTGGTCTGAATTTGTTTATCAGTCGATTGCAAGGGACTCAAGTCTCTCATTCACATGACCATGTACATAGTCATCAACACAGCCACGACTTGCATCATCACCATCACCATGAGCATTCACATCTACCGCCTCACGGTGATGTAAGTTCCATGAAGTGGTCTAGCCTATTAGCGCTAGGAATTTCCGGCGGCTTGTTACCTTGTCCTTCAGCCTTAGTAGTGTTGCTGAGTGCGATCGCAATGGGACGAGTAGGCTTTGGATTAGCGCTGGTATCTGCCTTTAGCTTAGGTCTAGCAGCAGTACTAACTGGAATCGGCTTAATGCTAGTCTACGCCAAGGATCGGTTTGAGCATTTACCATTGCAGATACCCAGGATAAAAATGTTACCTGTGGCAAGCGCTTTATGTATCACCCTAATTGGCTTAGGCATTACTTCACAGGCTTTACTCGCTCATCCCTGGAACTAGATAAAAGTGCAATCATAACAAAGCACTCAGTTTTGTCAAATAACCCTGAACAACTAGATGTCAGAAAATTTTATTTCGAGGAAAATATGAAACGATTTATTTTCATCTCTTTAATAACTGCTTTGTGCATAATCGGCTACTTTGAAATTAGCTTATCACAGGCTGAAAAACTTTTTTGGCTTAATTTGAGTCTTTGAAAGCCTGCCCACGAAATCATTTTACACTTCGCACTCGGAATTTTTGCTGATTATTAGTACATTCGTAGGGGCGTATTGCAATATGCCCCTACGATGGGATATTTTTTTGATTTAAGTTCTGCAAAATGGATGGTTCGCGTTTCTCGCCATACCATAAAGCCATACAGTTCAGTTAAGCATTTCTTCCTTCTCTTCCTTCTCTGCGAGACGCACTCGCATTTGCGTCCTTAGCGGTTCGTTAAAAAAATTGACTTTAGTAAAGAGTTAAGTCTTAACTGAACGCGTATTGTACCATAAAGAGGGCGATTTAATGCCTAATTCAGAGGGTTATAGTCTGAGAGTAGATGATCTAAAAGCTTACCTTCGTAATGATTTAAATATGAAGCAGATGTTCCTAACTCCTGTAATTTCTGGTAAATAAAATCACGTTCAAATGTTTCAATACGTTTTTCTAAGTTTCCATAAAGTTCCTCAAAGGTGAACTCAGTTGCTAAAGCTAAGGCAATTTGTTCTCGATCTTTCCCAAGTGATCGACCGTTGAATTGATAATCACCTTGAGAACGTTGGGTTAGTAGCCCAAGAGCGATTGCTAAGATTACTTTCTGATAAGCTAGTTTTAATTCCCTACCAGAACCAATTTCTTCTGGAATTAAATCGGGAATGTTTTCGTCTTCATCGATTTGTTCGCTCTGAGTCCGTTCATAGCAGGCTGCACAAAAAGCGGCACTGTGAGGATCGAGTGCAAGTAAAATAGTTGGTTTTGGCATGGGGACACTCTCAGAGTGCAAACTATGGGGCTAAATAATCACATCTAAATCTTCCAGGTAAGCTTCAATTTCCTGGATTTCCATTTCTACCTGTTCTTGAATCTGGGCATCAACCTTACCTCCCTTTAAAACCTGATTCAGGTGCTTGATGTAGTTTTGCAAACTAAATTTGGCTATGTCTTGGTCTTCGTAAGTAATACGCTCAACTTTGTTAGCAATTTCCTTGACTAGAGGCAAGTTACTTTTGAAAGTTTTAAATGCTGATTTGCGATCGCTTCCCAAAGGCAAAACCCCGCCCTCTAATTTTTTCGCTTGTTGTGTAGAAACGAAATATTTCCTACCCTCATTGACAACCAATTTATATGGATCGGGTGCTAAGGCTAATGCAAACCAACGCAACGCCCCACCGTCGTCTTCCGGTGGAATTAAATTAGCTAAGTTTGTCCAATTGCGATGTAAGTGCTTGAAGACTTTATTCGGATCTAGGTAAGCTGACTCCAGTTCCCTCATTCCATTGAAGGCAAATAAGGGGACACCGACTTCTACCCGAAACAGCATCACCTTATGGGGTTCGCCTGTCGGTACGAAAGAAGGATTATTATTTCCTTTAGGCAAGCGATTAGAAAGAGGTGGATCGCTGAAAATTGTGTTGTTGCTCTCTACTCCGTAATAATAAAATTCTGTGATTAAGTGTTGCTGTTGAATGGGAATTTCCGATACTTCATACTGCCAGAGAGGAACTGCAAGTTTGCCAAGTTGTTGCAAATCTTGTCCCGCATCTTCGGGATTACTATCTGCTAAAACCTGCTCAACAGTCATACTGGTGAGAGGATAGTAAGCTTCATTTACAAATTTCAGAATTTCGTTCTTGACATCTTCAGCTTTTTTCTCAGACCAATTCGTTAAAGTTTGAGACTGTTCTCGATGCCAACGGATAAAATCTTCGCCAGTAACTTTGGGGCGTTTCGATTGCAGATTGATGCGCCCAATAGTGTGAATAAAAGGATTATCGTTACTTCCTTGACGGTTGACCTCGTGATAACTCTGTTCTAAATCTCGGTAAACTTTATCTAAGTTGCTGTGTAGACGCTGACACTTTTCCTGGATTTGCTCTACCTTAGCCCGCAGTACACCATAAAGTTCAGCCGCTTTATCACACCGTTTCCAATGTAAATAAGTCTTCCACTTTTGGTCAGCCCGTTCTTTGTATCTCTGACAAGCTGCTTGGATAGTATTTTTATTTGGGAACCAAGTTTCTGCGGCTTCTTTAATTTTTTCTTCTTGTGGTTCTAATTTCAAAGCATTGAAACTAGATTGCGCCTCTTGCGATTTGCGCTGCACACCTTGCTGTAATTCTTCTAATTTTTGGGAAAGTTTGCTCAAAAATTCCGAAACATAAGCTAGCCCATTGGGACGGTTAAGACCGCGTTCCCAGAAAGTTGCGATCGCAGCAGTTGTTGTCTGTTGTAAGCGATGAAAATTCAATCCCAATTCTTGAGCCGTCCGTTGTTCAAATTGATCTAGCTGTCGTTTGTAGAGTTCTTTGATCGTCGGTAAAGCAGTGCGATCATGACGGATTTCGCCAATTCTAAATTCGGGTTTCATTTGTCCACCGCGATCGCTTTCAGTCAAAGCATTCAAGACAGTAGTAGCGTCTGCTAACTTGCAATCTTCTAAAAACCGGGCGATGTCGCTTTCTAAATCGATTGCTAGCGTAGATGCCATTAACTCATTCTTCAGCAAACTTTGAGCATCTTCTAATTTCATCCGCTCGTATTGCTGTACTGGCAGAGTCAAGGTAGCAAAGCCAAAACTACAGTAATTTATATTGCGTCCTCGAACTTTTTCACCAGTTGCCAGATAAGCGCGAATGTTATCAGCAACGTTAGCAGCGTCTAGACCGATTTGAGAACCAATTTGGATGTATAAGCCATCTGCAACTAAATTTTGCAAATCGTCTGGACGACCAACTACAGTTCCATTTTTGTTAACCCCGTCAATTAAAAATACAGCATCAAAGGGAGGGCGATCGGCTTTGATTTTTCTGATACCATAATCAATCTCAATGCTATTAGATGGTGACAATCCCCAAAAGTGTTCGATTTCCTTGAGAGCGCCATAAGCATTAGACTTGACCAAGTGAGTTTGGGGAATATTGGCAAACACTCTGGGTAAAACAAATACTCCCGTAATATTAGAAAAATTATTGATATGTTGCCGTGTTAAAAAAGCCGCATCTAAGAATGTGCCACTGCCCGTCCCACCAGCCAAACTGCCAACAATAAAAACTTCGACACCATCCCGACTGGAAACTTGAAAGTTATCTGAAAATGCTTGTTTACTAGTGCGAATTTCGCGGACAGCATTGATTGCTTGAGCAATTAAAGCGTCAATATCGCCTACTTTCGCAAACAAGGCGAGGCGTCCTCGGGCCCGAATCTGTCCAGCGCCACTGATCAAGCTGGCTGCGGAAATGTCCCTAGGCCACCATTCAGCGATGTGGTCGTTACGTGTTAACGGTAGTGGATTTGCGACAGAAATTGCATAAAGTTCATTAGGTTCTAAGAAAACCTTAGTGCCATCAGGTGATTTTTCTCGTTCTTGGATATTTTCAGTAGTATCAATAGAAATAAAACGGATAACTTCTGGAACTGAGCCGTAAACATCTATAAATCGCTTTTTAAGTTTGAGTACGACTTCATAACCCGTTCCTCCTAGCCCGATAACAACGGTAGGACGAAAAACAACCGTGGGACGCACAACCGTGGGACTTAACATTCACTTTCCTGTGATATTATTCAAAAGTTTGTTTGCCCACTGCCTGGCTCAGAGGGTCTTTGGTGTTCAATCCAGTTAAATTGCAACTTAACGTTGCAAATTTGGATGATGTCCTCGTTGAAGAGTTCATCTGTATTTATATTTTTAGTATTGACAAAAATTACACCTTTCAAACATCGCAAATCTATATTCTTTTTGCCTAACCGCCAAACTGTGACTAACTCGGCATCCGAATCTGTCGCGGCAATGGCTGGTATCAAATCACTCAGGCATACTCTGCCTTTTTGTAAATGAGTAAGACTAATTTCTTCGTCTTCCGATGATTGTGGCAGTGGTTCCAGCAATACCAACGCTCCTTCTAAACGGTTGCGGTTGCGGAAATCTTCGACTAATTCCAAGGGGGTTTTGCGTTGAATCAAACAAACTACTATTAGGGCAATTAACAACACCAACAGCACTAAGAGTAACCAAATAAGTATTTTTCGCCATAATGGCATCAAAATATACAGATGAACTCCCGCACTGACAGGATTAGTAATTGAGTTATCTGGGGTTAGGACTAAGGTGAAGGTGCGATCGCCTGCAAAACTGTTATCAGTAACCTGCAACTGCACAGGAATTTTAGTTTCTCCTAGTTGTAAGGATATGGCTGCTGAAGGTTCTGCCATAGAAACGTCTTTGAAATTGCCTTGCAGTTGTAAGCTAGCTGTTCCAGATGTATTGGTGCGAACTACCAAAGTTTGGGTTTCAGTGGTTTTACCTGCTTCTATTGAGCCAAAATCTATCTTTTTAGGTTGTATTTGCAGTTGTGACTGAATGGTTACAGGTAGGTCAATTTTAATTGGTGCAATCGCTTGATCTGCACTTATCAACACCAAGCGTAAGCTACTAGCGCCCCCCTTTGCCTCCGGTGGTATCTGTAAGCGCACAGGGATTGCTGTAGCTTGATTAGCAGCTAAGTCGATGGTGCGATCGGGTGAAATTAAGCGAATACCACTTTGCTGAGGGTCTTCTAGCTGCAAACTTACTTTAGCATTGACATTACTAATATAATTTTTTTTGTATTAAATTATTAATCCATAAACTGGCAGTTATCATTTGATGTAATGATTCCATATTATTACTTAATAAATGTAGGCTAAATCGGCTATTTGTATTTCAAAACGGTATATAAACTTGATTAAGCATTTAATAAGATATGTAATTGCAAAAAAATGTTTTAATTTATTTGTTAATAATTGGCTAAATATTGCGGCAATCTTTAAATCACCAAAAAAGTACTAATAACAATTGATAATTGTTTTTGCTTTAATCATATTTGCAGATAAACTCTATAGAAAAGTTTGACAAACTTTAACTGGCTAATTCCTTTTTTTTAATTAAAAAAAAGGAATTGTATTGAGCAGCGTTTTATCAAGTTATATGTTAACTAGTATTTTTAAAAATGTCACATTTTTTTTGAGACATTCAAATATCAAAAACTACTGGCTCAATAAAGAGTTGAGCTAGTAAATATATACAAAATAGTTGAGATAATTGCCAAGATAATTTTATATTTCCGTTTAATTAACCTTGACAGTGACAAGGATAAATTGTTAACGCTTGTAGTTATAGCAGTTCCCAAATAATTAACCACAGCAAGATAATACATAAGTACTACTTTACACTGCGGCAAGCTAACCGCATTTGTGTTTAAATTTAAACCAAGTACAGCATTTCATTATTTTGTAGCGAATTCTCCGCGTGCCTCTGCGTTTAAACTTTAACCCTTGATTCGTTACGATTTTATACAAAGCTGCGCCTGCGCTAAGAATTATGATCAACTAAGGTCAACAACAAGCGGCTAACCACCCGATTATCTGGTAATTGATAGAAATTCAACTCTCCTCCTATTTCCTGCATGAGGTTTTGACAGATTAGCAAATGTAAACCTGGTGGTTGGTCGAGTTTAGAAGGAGCAAGCACATCTTTGGGTGTATTATCATGTAGTTCTGTGAGTAACTGTAGTTCGATCGCACCGTCATATGTAATCGACAGTTCTAAAGATGTCTGATGTTCAGTCCCTCCACTTTCAGAAGAATACTTTGAATTTGAGGATTTTGACGCATCCAAACGGCGACACCAAATATCAATTCTGCCGCCGGATTGAGAACGGTTGCAAGCATTAACCAATAATTCATGGATAACTAACTCAATTTTGACAATATCACCAGCGATCGCCATTGCGGATTGAGCGCTTAAGGTAGGAATACCTCTAGTGAGTGAAGAATTATTTGGCGATTGTTCTTCAATCTGTTGTCCCAAGCCATGCACACCAATCCACAGCTTTTGGTGTTTAAGTAAATTTTCAATGCGTTCGAGCGATCGCTTTAGTAAACTGGCTATGGGCATAGTTTCCCAACTTACATGTAGCTGCCATTGCTCAAGTTTTAGCATTCCACTCATGGAGGCGGCTGTATGATCTAATTGTCGCAGCAATAGTTCGTAGCGCATCTGAGTCAATTCATTAGCAGGAATACCCAAAGCATGTATTTGTCTAAGGGATAGCGCCGTTATTCTTTGGATTTCTTCTAAGCGGCGATGTTTGTACCAGTTGAGTTGTCGTAAATCTTCTGTTGTAGATTCTAAAAGTCGGGTAATTAGCTTTTCACGACGCCACCAGGCTAATTGAGAAATCAGAGTTGCAGTTGCACTGAGGTTTTGTTCAGACCAGTGACGCTCTTGATAATCTGCTAACAACACTACACCCGTAATTTCATAATCAGTATTGGTACGTAATGCCATTACCAAAATTTGACCTTTGTCTGGAGTATTCAACCATGTTCTAGTTTTGGGGGGTAAATTATCTACGTTCAAAGTCAAGTAACTCTCTGTGGCAAGTGCCCACTGAATTAGTGCCTCAGTCTGGATAAAAATAGATGCATCGGAAAAAAGCCCAAATAGGCTATTGTCAACCACTCCAGGGATAATTTCGGCCCAATTTTCACCAGGCGACCAGGATAGCAGTACCGCTAAGGGACAACCCAGAATCGATGCTATTTGTTCGAGCGCTGTACGTTCTAAATGTTTTTTACCTACCTCGATTTTGCTATTTTGGGATTGTGTCAGGATGCGTAGGCATTGCTCAAATGCCTGGGAAGTTTTTTGCTGCTGGGTCGTGCGGTTATGTAATTGCCACTGGCGGATAATTACACCAATCTGTTGACTAACGGCCCATAATAATTCTTTTTCTAGAGTTGTCCAAGAACGATGGTTGTCGTGAGTGATGACTAAAAGCGCTGCTGGTATATGATCGTGAGTGCATTTACAAATAAGTAGCGATCGCACTCCACTTTCTAACAACAAAGGACGCCAATTAAAAAAGCGTAAATCTTCATCTAAATTCTGAATTTCCACCGCTTGAGTTGAACGTTGCAAAAGCTGCCCATCTAACTCTTTGAGAGTATTAAGGGCAAATGCCAACCGTCGGCGATTATGGGGCTGACTTTGGTAAATAAATTGATAATTATTCTGTTCAGGATCATACTGCAATAGCAAAAAGCGGGTGGCAGCTAATCGAGCTAAAACTCTTTTAGCACAGCTGTCTAAAGTTTCCTGAAGGTCATGTTCGCTATAGATACCTTGAGCAATTTGGCCAGTTAGTTGGGCATCCTCTTGAATCTGTTTGATAGTGCTTTCCATGCTTTCGGTAGTTGCGACCAGAGAAATTAAGCCAGCAGCACCTTGGACAAAATTTTTGTCTGTCTCCGTCCAGATTCGAGGTTCATTGCTTTCGACCGCCAGAAAACCAAGCAAGTTTTTTTGCCAGATAATCGGAGCTGCCAAGAGCGATCGCACCTTCAGCCGTTGCAGCAATTTTGCCGTAAAATGACTTTTTAAAGAACTGCGTGCATCACCAATCGAGACAATTTGGTTAACTGTCAAAGCATAATAAAAGTCGCTCAACTCCTGTACCGTCATTCCCGCCGCTTGCTGACTACTAGAATTGCGATCGATTGTGACAAGCTGATTGCTCATCCGACACCAAAAATACCGCCCTTCTCGCTCAAACCAGTAAACATTTGTCCGGTTGGGAGAGACAAATTTATGAGTTGCTTGCACTGCTGCTTCTAGTCTTTGATTAAGGTTACCAAGGGTGCGTAAATTTTCTAGCAATTCTAATAATGGCTCGTCGGTTCGCTTGATTTGCTTTTGCTGCAAATCCATCTCATTTTGATAAAGCACTGCCCCCAGTTCGCCTAAAACCATCATCAAACGTGCTTTTGCTTCTCCTGTCAGTAGGTAGCCCCAGCGTTCTGAACCCAGTAACAGCACTCCTAAGCAACGGTCTTTATAGCGAATTGGTAAAATAATCGTTCCTTGGATGTGGGATTTTTCGGCAATTTTTCGCCATTCGGCGGCGCGGATTTCAGTTTGCAAATCAGCTATGCCCAAAGGATGCTGTTCAATCACCACTTGCTCTAATAAATCCCCAGGACTGAGAACAAGCCTTTGGCGTAAAAAGCTCGTGTCACGATCGGGTGTGATGCCACCTTTGCCAAATAATATATGATTCAGGCGATCGTAAAGAGCAATCCAAATCAGTTTGTAGTCAAACTGTTCTTTAAGATAAGAAATAGTAGTTTCAATCAGAACGTCAACATCATCTTCTTCTCTAAGGCTCTGGAGGACGCGCCCCAATGAGAGGATCTGCTGTTCGGCGGCTATAGGTTTTTGCGGCTGCCCCATCTGATTTATTGGTTAACATAACTTGTAATATATAAGATGCCCAGAAAAGCACCCTGATTAATATTGCCACAAGTGTTAAATATTGAACCTGGACAGCTTAATAGAGGGTTATGTACCCAGAAGTACCTACAGCAAAACAAACCTTTGAATTTCTCTTAGTTTGCGTCAGATTAAGTAATGTACTGCTGCCCATTAATGCAGTCAGGCTAGATGAGAGAACCAACCAAATCTATGTCTTGGCTGGCGAGGAAATAGAAGTGCTGATTTACCCAAACGGAAAAGTGAGGTTTTTATGACCGATATCAATCTTGCCGCAATGAGCAGAGAGCAATTGAGAGACTACGTAAAAAACCATCCACAAGACCAGGTTGCATTCCAAGCATACATGGACAGACTACAAGATGAACCTGGCATTGAGATCACTTCAATGGATCAATTTGAGCAGCTAGTCCGCGAGAAAATTAGACAATCCCAAGCGGAATGATCTGCAATAGCTCCAAAAATAAAAGCTAATGGATATTTATAAATTTGCCATTCGTCCGCTTTTGTTCAATGTGGTAAAAGCCGATTCAGAGTGGTTACACCAGCAGACGATTCGCAGTTTTAGCTGGCTATCGCAAACTCCTGCTAGTTGGGTAAACCAACGCTTACAAAAATCTTTATGTCTGTACGATTCACGCCTAGAACAAAATTTGTTTGGGCTAAACTTCCCAAATCCGGTAGGGTTAGCAGCTGGTTTCGACAAGGATGGAGTAGCTGCTAACATTTGGTCTAACCTAGGTTTTGGCTTTGCAGAATTAGGAACTGTAACTTTTCACGCACAGCCGGGAAATCCACCTCCCCGTTTGTTTCGCTTGCCGTTAGACAAAGCTGCTCTCAATCGGATGGGCTTTAATAATCGTGGTGCAGCAGCAATGGCAGCACGTTTGGCACAGGAAAAGCAGAAGTTAACCCAGCCAATACCCATAGGGATAAATTTGGGTAAATCTAAGGTAACTCCCCTAGAAGCAGCCGCACACGATTATCTCGATAGTTTTCGCTTACTGAAGGATTTGGGAGATTATTTTGTTGTTAATGTCTCTTCTCCTAATACACCGGGGTTGCGATCGCTTCAAGATGCTTCTATGCTCAGTGCCATATTAAATTTATTGCAACAAGAAAATACTACACAAAAGCCAATTTTTGTCAAGATAGCGCCAGATTTATCATGGGAAGCGATCGCTGACATCATAACTCTTGCTAAAACCTACCAACTAGCAGGAATTATCGCCACTAATACCACCATCAGCCGTGATGGACTAAAAACCCAGGTGATTGACCAAACAGGCAAATCACCCCAGGATGAAGCTGGCGGAATTAGCGGTGAACCATTGCGCGATCGCTCCACTGAGGTAATTCGTTTTATTTGGCAGCAAACCCAAGGACAAATCCCGATTATTGGCGTTGGTGGCATCTTTTCTGCTGAAGATGCTTGGGAGAAAATTACTGCTGGTGCTAGTTTGATCCAGGTTTATACAGGCTGGATTTACGAAGGCCCACTGATGGTACGCCAGATTCTAACAGGTTTGCTTTCCAAGGTAGAACAAAGCGAATTAAACTCCATCAACGAAGCTGTGGGTTTAGAATTCAAAAATCAACGAAGACAGGAGGCAGAGGGCAGGAGGCAGGAGTAAGACTGCCCGGACTCTATAGAAATGCTGCGACCAGAGGGAGCAAGGGTTTAAGACAACAGCACTGAACAAGAGTCCAGGGCTGCCAAATCATCCTGGGTCGAATAAAGGGATGATTTGCTACTCCTGCCTCCTGCCTCCTGCCTCCTGCCTCCTTCAACCTTCTTCCTCCACTGGGAAAAACTCCTTAGTTTTTTCCGAGTATGACCAGGCAATACCATCAGGGTCTTTGCTGCGGCTCCATTCAGGAAATTCTGGATCGTTTCGCCGTTTATAAACCGTGCTGGAATAGACATTTAGCCGTTTGGCAAGTTCAGATTGAATGAGGGAGCCAAAAATTAACTGTTTTTCCAGCGATTGTTTAGCTGGCTCATGGGTTAGCTGTGGTGGTGATTCAGTTTCTGGTTCTTCCTCCTGTGGGATTGTTAGTGGTGGTGCTAGGAGCGAACGCGCAGTTTTAGTAACTGGTTGAGTAGGAAGTTCTTTAACAGGCTCACTACTATCAAGAATATTGCCGAGAATGCTGGCAGTTATAAAGTAATAAGACTGCCCCGCATCTTCGGAGTTCACTATACTAGCGCCAAATTCCGAGGCTTTACTATCCAAGTAGCGTTTTGCCGTCGTTCCAGGAAAATTGCCCCTCATTGCCAAGTCCATTGGCGTAAGTCTGCCTTGATTTTCCCGAACCAACTGATGAAAAATTGGGTTAACTCGATGAGTCCACTGTTGCCATTGATATTCCTGCCAAAGCTTGAAGCCAATTACCAGAACAATTAGCGCCAGTAAAAATCTCCAAGTGGTAACTAGGAAAATAATCAAGAACGAGATGGGCAAAAGTAGAACGAGAAAAGCCTTGCCGTTATCTTCTATGGGTTTCTCACTCATGCCGATTTTTGCCAAGTGAATTTTGGGAAATAATACTATCTATATTGGCAAAAATTAGGACACTTTTTTGTATCTTTTGGCAAATTTGTGGCAAATTTGTCGGCAAAACTTTTCCTTAGTGAGTGTTATAACCTTTTGAATCTGCAACTTATCTAAGATTGGTCTGCGATCGCGCAAAAGTTTTTTACCAGAGAAAACAAGAGGATTTTGATGAGAGCGATCGCAATACATCTTAGATAATATCCTCCCGAAATTCTGGGCGACGGCTTGCTTGTACCGCTTAGACTTTTCTTTCCAAAGCAATAATTCTTGCATTAGCTTCCTAGACCCTTGACAATAGATAATACATATACTACATTAATAATACAAGTCAACTTTCATGAGGGAGTTAGCTTTCACCAGTAGCGGATAGCTCAAATGGCAGAGCGCTCACCTTGCCCGGAAAGGCCGACGTATCGAGGGTTATCGTATATAAATAAAACACCCTCGATCAAACTTCTGGAGGTGTAGGTAAAAATCCTACTTCGCTACAGCAAATTTAATGCTGAGTTTTGAATTCTCATGTGGTGGGTAGCTCAGTGGATAGAGCGCCTAAATATCCTTATTCACACCTTGCCTGAAAAGGCCGACGAATTGAGGGTTATCGCCTGCCAAGCGGGAGGTCGCGGGTTCAATTCCCGCTCCACTACACCAAATCTAGTCCTAAAATTTGAATTTTGAATTTTGAATTTTGAATTTTCATGTGGCGGGTAGCTCAGTGGTAGAGCGCTAAACATCCTTGTTCACCCCTTGCCTGCAAAGGCCGACGAATTAGGGTTATCGAATCGGGTTCGAGAGGTCGCGGGTTCAAATCCTGCTCCGCTACACCAAATAATTTTGGATTAAATTTAAAATCCAAAATCCAAAATCCAAAATTTTCATGTGGCAGATAGCTCAGTTGGTAGAGCGCCGAAAAACATCCTTGTTCATACCTTGCCTGAGAAGGCCGACGAATTAGGGTTATCGCCTCTTAAGCCGGATGTCGCAGGTACCCTACGGGAAGCAAGCTACGATTCCTGCTCTGCCACCTTTCATTTTTGCCCGCAAGGGCCGGGAGATGAAACGATGAATTACAATTTTTTCACTAAAAACAAGACAACTACACCTCAAAATCAACCTATCCCCGGACGAGAAGCAGAAATGGTTCAAGGACGTTCCGGTGGTTGGATGTTTGATGCTGGTATTTGGAAAATGCTGCGCCGTTGTTTGTTAGTTGGCACAGCAAAAAGCACTTACTATGCTGGAAAACAGGAATTAACTGAGGATTTTGTGACAGTTGTCAGACAAGCTGTTGCCGAAAATCCCGGTCGTGTAGCAGAAGAAATTCTCTATGCTAGCGATGGACGCGCCATCAATAACAGTGCGCCTATCTTGGCTTTAGTGTTGCTATCAATGGGTGAAGCACCAGAAGCAAAACAGGCGTTTGGTGAAATTTTCCCACAAGTTGTCCGCACTGGTAGCCACTTCTATGAATGGCTGAACTACACCAAATCTCTGCGGGGATTTGGCAAAGTAGTGCGGGAAGCTGGTAAAACTTGGCTCTCACGGGAAGATGTTAAAGGTTTAGCTTATCAACTGTTGAAATATCAACAGCGTCAAGGCTTCTCCCACCGAGATGCATTGCGGTTGTTCCATGTCAAACCGCCTACAGAAAATCATCGTCAACTATTTGAGTGGGTAGTTAGAGGCTGGGAAGAATTGCCAGCAAATATCCCCTCAGAAGCGTTAGCGCAGATTTGGTGGTATGAGTGGCTCAAGCGGAATCCCACCCAAACCCATGAAGCGATTTCCCAAGGACGCTTAACCCACGAAATGGCTGCACCAGTGGGCAAAATGGATCAGCTTGCTTGGCAGCTACTATTTCAGGAAATGCCAATAGGTGCAATGTTACGTAACTTGGGTTCTTTAACTGAACTGGGTGTGTTGCGAGCTGATGAAAACGCAAATTTGCTGCAATTGGAAACAGTTCTTAATCGCAGAGAACATCTGCGTAAAGGTCGCATCCATCCGATTGATGTTTTGAAAGCACTCAAAACTTATCAATCTGGTGGAACATTAGGACGCAGTAAGAAAACTTGGAACCCAGTTCCTCGGATTGTAGACATTTTAGAAAAGGCGGTTGAACTGTCTTTTGATGTTGTGCAACCCACAGGTAAAGTGTTCATGCACGCCGTGGATGTTTCTGGTTCTATGGGTAGCTTGGTTGCAGATATGGGACTAAGTTGTTGTGAAATTGCCACTACAATGGCACTGGTGACAGCAAAAGCAGAGAAAAACTACATGATTCGCGGCTTTGCTACCGAATTCCGTGAATTAAATATTTCCGCCAAAGATAGTTTTAGTTCTGCGGTTCGCAAAGCTAGCAACCAAAACTTCGGTGGAACGGATGCATCTGTGGCTTACGACTGGATGATTAAGAATAAGTTCAAGGCAGATGTAGTCTGCTTCTGGACTGACTCGGAAAGCTGGGCAGGAAATAAGCATCCAAGTCAAGCGCTGAAAGAATACCGCAAAAAGGTAAATCCTAACGTCAAGGCGGTGTATGTCACCTTGACACCTTACCAGATTACTTTGGTAGATCCAGAAGATTCGCTGTCTTGGGATTTGGCAGGATTCGACCCAGGTACGCCTCGGATTATCCAGATGCTAGCTACGGGTGAGTTGTAGATATTGCTGAAGGGTAAAGGATGAAACACTTTATCCTTCAGACTTCATGGCGGGTTACCCTTGTTCGCAACTTGCCTTTCGGGGCCGAAGAATTTAGGGTTATCGGTTACGTCTCCACCATGTGGGGATTAGCGGGTTCAATCCCCGCACCCGCCTTTGTTTTTGATTTTTACCTAACGCAAAGAAGAAAGCGATTTAATTTTTGAATGGTCGTTTTTCTATTTCAGCGATGGGTAAGAATAGGGTGTCTTCGATGTGCGATCGAACTTTTTCTGAAGCTTTATTGAGGCAATCAACTAATAACCTATTTGCATCATAGTATTCTTTAAATTGTTGCCTTTCTTGTTCGCTAAACTGCCAGTCAGCGCTAATATCTAGATGTGGAATACTTGACATTACCTCTGCAATTTTGTCAAGCCATTCTTGACCATTAATTTGAAACCATTTCTCAAATTTTTCTATACTTCCACGCAACTGAGAGCCACAAATATTCTTAATTTCTTTTAGGGACACAATTGGAATTATTCGACTACTTGGAATTAATTCAGGTCTAGGTACACGTAAAGAACTACGAACAAGAACTATCTTTTCAACATTTTCAGGTAGAAGAGATTGAATATATTGTAATGCTTCATGCAACTGTGGATTTATTTGTAATTTTTGAGTTAAAATACGTTTAATTCCAGGGTAAATTTCTAAAGCAAAGTCTATATCATTCAGATCACTAATATTACCTAGTTCCCAAAATAGAGATTTTGGATCAAAAATATATAAGAATGTAAGAATACCATTGATGTGCTGAGCAATTTCAAAACTAATGTCTAGTTCAATAGATAAATTCATATCCATCAAATGACTTGTTCCTGCATTTTCTAGCTCAAATCTGGGATCAACTTCATTAGTTAAATTTCCATATATGTCCATAGCTAGTTCAATATAAGCAGAACGAATACAAGATTTTTTATAAGGAAAATTGCAAAAAAGTGTTTGCTGCTTTTGATATACAAAATTTAAAAATTTTTGCGATATTTCAGATGCTTCTAGCAATCTATCCACTTGATTTTTTAAGGAAAATAGTAAATAATGTATTGATTGGTTGCTTAAATTAAGCCTAAATTTAGCTTCTTCCCAGATAACTTTATGTAGAGAGTATCCTGCTGGTCGAAATACTGATAGTTTCACTTCATTTTGCAGCTTTTGTAAATTTAACATCCATCCTTGATCTGCTGGAAAATGTAAAGAAATATCATTTTCCCACAACTCAGGTATATTCTCGACTCTTTCATTGCGGAACTCTAATAAATGACTATGTTCCAAATAATCAATACTAGGTAGCTTTTCTTCTTCTCCTAGATCCCAAAGTAAACATAACATTCCAATTCTTGGAACATCAGGTATTTTTTGATAGTTATATAATCCTAAACGACAAATAAGCTTATAAGCATAAATATTATCTTGGATACGGTCAAATTGACTTGCAATTAAATCTTTTATCTTGCCCTTTAACAGAAATTCTTTATTGTCTTGCCAATAAGCCTCTAAATCACCATTATATTTTGTTTTTATAGGTTCCCGAAGAACTTTCATACATAGTGCGTTACCACCATAAGCTTTATGGATTGCACTCAAAGCCGGAGAATTAGCATAAATATCAAATCTACTAAAAAATTCCCGCCATGCATCCTCATCTAGTTTTGGTAATTGGTAAGCCTCAACAAAGCTCAACTTAGCTTCGTTAAGTATCTCACGGCTAGTAATCAGTGTAATTGATTTAACGGTAGGAGCATTCAAAACTCTAATAAATAACTCTAAATAATCAAGATGGTCTTTTTTAAACTTACCATTTTCATCTAATGCAGTTTCAATATTATCAATCAGTATACCCACTGGTTTGTTCTGAAGATTACGCTTGAGTTGCTCCAGTGTACCCATAAAATCCTGCTGCGGTTCTTCTTTAAACTGATGACGTAGCTGATCATTTACCCAGCTTTTTACAGAAGTGATGTACTGAGCTTGCATTCCTACTTGAAGTTCCAAATACTCTAGCTTTTGAGTCTCGAAGTAATGATAAGCCAGTTTTGTTTTGCCTATACCACCTTTACCATAAATACCAATGGCTTTTGCATTACGGTCAATCAGCATATTGAGGTGTGCGATCGCATCCTCACGCCCAACAAAATCACGATTTTCAGATATCGTTTTATCTTCACTGAAATTTTCAGTTTGTGGTAACTCGGAAATATTTCGATTTAATAACTCAGGCTTGTACTTAGCAAATAGGGCGATTAATTCTGGAAGCTTTGAACGGCGTTCGTCTGGAAATTCATTATTTAAACCAAATAACTTACAAATTTCTTCACGATGTTTCCTGACAGTTGATTTCTGAATATCTAAAGATTTGGCGATCGCTTCATCTTTTTCATTAGCAAGTAGTTTCAGCAGTACCTCTCGCCGCCTTTTGGTTAAGCGATTAAACACTGCATTGAAATGTTGTTGATTCATAACTATTAGCGCATCACAACCACAGTACACATCTGTGTACTCGATATAGTCACAAAGACTCACAGTATGTGTATTACTTGTGTACTAGGCTAACGCAAAAGTTGATGTAGTAATTCACTACTCGCAACTTATGAAATCTACCTACATCAACGGACGATGCTACTATCAAGGCAATGGTGGCGTTCTTCTTCCTGCTGTCACCACAGTTTTAAAAGCGACACAGCCACCAAAGTCTCTAGCCGCCCTTTCCTATTGGCGCAATAAAGTTGGCGATGCAGAAGCAAATCGAATTGCTGCTAACAGTCGTCGCCGAGGAAATGCCTTGCACCAGTTGATTAAAGAACACTTGCAAGGTTACTCGCCCAAACCTGACAACAGCATGATTCAGCCTTACTGGGATAGCGTTCAATCTGTGCTAAACCAACTTAGCGATGTTCAACTGGTTGAGCAAGTTGTGCCTAACTATCAGGAAGTTTACGCCGGGAAAGTTGATTTAGTTGCCCGTTACCAACGTGTTCCGTATTTAATTGAATGGACGACAGCCGAGGAACCAAAACTGAGAATTGATAAGCTTTATGACAAGCCTTTACAACTAGCTGCTTATGGTGGTGCAATAAATCGGTATTATAGCGATCGCCTCTTTAACTGCAAAATTAACCATGCTCTGATTGTCGTAGCCTTGCCAGGTGAAGAAGCAGAGATTTTTGAATTTGACCGTGCAAGGCTAATTCATATCTGGCATCAATGGCTTAATCGGCTGAATTTTTTCTTCAGTGCAGTTGCTGCCCAGAAGTGCGATCGCATACCCGCCCGAAGCAATGTCTACGACGGGCTATGACGCTCGAAGACTCGCTAACGCTTCGCTATCGGCGTCGCAAACATCTACCCCTTGTAGAATAGACAAAATGCTTCTTTGGTAACATAATGTAATATAACTTAGTAAGAATCGAGCGATCACTGTTCCTTTTGGATGTAATTGCTATTAATGTGGCAATCTGCTAGATATCAGCCTGGTTTCATCCCAAATTGTCCACCCAAAGACAGTAGATTAAGTTTTGTGTGAATAACTATAAAAGATGAAATAGCTCTGCTTTCCAAAAAGTCAAAAAGGAACAGATTTTTATGACATTTGATTACGATTTGTTTGTCATTGGTGCTGGGCCTGGGGGATTGGCAGCAGCTAAAAAAGCAGCTAGTTACGGTGTACGTGTCGCTGTTGCTGAACAAGAATCCGTCGGTGGGACTTGTGTAAATCGCGGCTGTGTTCCGAAAAAACTGATTGTCTACGCAGCTGACTTCGCCCTGCAAAATCAAATAGCGCACAGTTATGGGTGGAGTGACTGCCAAACATACTTTGACTGGACATTATTTATTAAGTCAGTACATCAGCATATTGACACCATTAACCAGTCTTATTTTCAGCAATTGCAAAAAGCTGGAATTGAATTAATTTCTCAACATGTCACTTTCATCGATACCCACACGATCAATATTGATGGACGCAAAGTTACAGCAGACAAAATTTTAATTGCTGTGGGAGGACAACCCCTCAAGCCCAAAATCCCAGGTATAGAATACGCTATCACATCCCGCGAGATGTTTCAGCTACCCTATCTGCCGAAACGTTTAGCAATTATTGGCGGCGGCTACATTGGCGTAGAATTTTCCAGCATGATGCACGCTTTCGGCTGCGAAGTGACGGTGATTGAAAGAGACAGGACGATTTTATCGGGGTTTGATGATGATATTTGCTCTGCTGTACAACAGGGTTTGATTAAACGCGGAATTAAGATATTCACCAATAGCACGGTTGCTAAAATAAAATACTCAGATGAGTGTTTGTTGTTAACTATTACTGGTGAGAATCAAGAAATAATAACAGCAGATACCATCTTAGTTGCCACAGGTTACGCTCCAAATACCAAGAATCTTGGTTTAGAAAATGCCCATGTTGAACTTGGCGAACATGGTGCAATTAAAGTAGATGAATACAGCCGCAGCAGCCAAGAAAATATTTTTGCTGTGGGTGATTGCACCAGCCGCGTGCAATTGACTCCAGTGGCTAAAGCAGAAGGTATTGCCTTTGCAGATACAGTTTTTGGCAACAAGGCGCAAAAACTAAATTATGATTATGTACCCACTGCTGTTTTTTGCCGTCCAGAAGCGGCTAGTGTGGGAATGACAGAGGCGAAAGCACGGGAAAAATTTGGTGAATCTGTACAATGCTACCGCACCCAGTTCCAACCACTGTTGTATCGGCTAATCGAGCAGGATGAGCCAACCACTATAAAGTTAGTGTTAAATGGTGATTCTGGGCAAGTTTTGGGCGCTCACATGGTGGGTGAACATGCAGCAGATATCATTCAAAGTCTGGGTGTGGCAATTCGCAAAGGCATCACTAAGGAAGATTTGGATGAAACTATAGGCATTCATCCCACGACAGGAGAAGAATTTTTGTCGTTAAATTAAAATTATAGCAAGCGACTGGGGACTGGGTGAAAAGTCTTTTTGTATCTAAGTTTTTTCATCTGTTGATGTCCTAACCACCAAGGCTTTTGCTATGTATACACAACTGAGTGATATTATGTCTGCTTAATTACTTATTAAACCCGAAGAACCTTACCCCGCGCCTAAAAGCACGCGGGGTGGGGTTCTTTACTCCTTCCCAAAGTCGAGAAGGAGTTTTTTAGCATCAGCTAAAAACAAGTTGCGGTACTTGTATTATGGGCAGTTTGACAGACACGATCTCAGACTTTCTGTACAGATACTTCCTCTGGCTTTTCCTGCCTTTGCAACGCAGAATACAGCCTATTGAGCGCATTTACATAAGCTTGCGCGGATGCCACAATGATATCTGTATTCGCTGCATGACCAGAAAACACTTTAGATTCATAACGTAAACGAATCGTTACTTCTCCAATAGCATCAATACCGGCTGTTACTGACTGCACAGAAAACTCAATCAACTCGTTGGGCACATTCACCACACGATTGATAGCTTTGTAAACTGCATCTACTGGCCCAGTACCGATCGCAGCATCGGTTAATTCTTCACCTTCTGGGGTGCGGAGGGTGACTGTAGCAGTGGGGCGGGCGTTGCTACCACAGGAAACTTGCACCAACTCTACTCGGAACAAATCGGGTGCTTGTTGGATTTCATCGTTAACGATCGCTTCCAAATCCCAATCAGAAATATCTTTCTTTTTATCTGCTACTTCTTTGAATCTGACAAATGCTTTATTTAACTCAGTATCTGACAGTTCAAAGCCCAATTCTTTCAACCGAGTGCGGAAAGCATTTCTGCCTGAATGTTTGCCCAAAACTATTTGATTGTCTGTTAAGCCAATCAATTGAGCATCCATAATTTCGTAGGTGAGCTTATTTTTTAGCACACCATCTTGGTGAATTCCAGACTCATGAGCAAAGGCATTTGCCCCAACGATCGCTTTATTTGGTTGTACTAACATTCCCGTAAAATTGGAAACTAGGCGTGAGGTTTTGTAAATTTGCCGAGTGTCAATATTTGTCAGGGATTCTTGAGATTCTTCTGGTCTTCCTAAAAAGGGATTAAAATATTGCCGCCGCACATGCAACGCCATCACCAATTCTTCTAATGATGCATTTCCAGCCCGTTCGCCAATACCATTGATGGTGCATTCTAGTTGGCGTGCGCCATTTTTCACGGCTTCTAAGAAGTTAGCAACTGCCAAGCCTAAATCGTTATGACCGTGAACAGAAATAATCGCTTGGTCGATGTTGGGGACATTTTCGATAATCCCCTTAATGATTGCCCCAAACTCGCTAGGGGTTGTGTAACCTACAGTATCAGGAATGTTAACTGTAGTTGCACCAGCTGCGATCGTTCTCTCTAACACTTGATAAAGAAATTCTGGATCGGAACGAGCCGCATCCATCGGCGAAAATTCTATATCTGTCATGAAGGACTTGGCATAAGCTACCATTTCTTCTGCGATCGCTAGCACTTCTGCCCGTGACTTCCGCAACTGATACTCTAAATGTATATCAGAAGTGGAAATAAATGTGTGAATTCTGGCGTTAACTGCTGGTTTTAATGCTTCTGCGGCTGCTTCAATATCTGCTTTAATCGCTCTTGCCAAACTGCAAATTACTGGGCCATTTTCTGTTCCGACAATTTTGGCAATCTTACTGACTGCTTCAAAATCTCCAGGGCTAGCAAAGGCAAAGCCTGCCTCAATTATATCCACACCTAGACGCGCCAGTTGCTTGGCAATAACTAGCTTCTCGTCTATATTTAGAGTTGCTCCTGGACACTGCTCTCCATCTCGCAGTGTAGTATCAAAAATGATGATTCGGTCTGTTTTATATGTCATTTGCGCTTTGTTGTTTAATTTTTACTTGTGTATCAAAATATCTTCAACCTTAGTTTTTATTTTACTTTTACTTTTGTAAATAATTGCTAAGACTATTAACCTTCGGTTTTTTCTATTTGATCTCTGATATCATTTAAATCTATATATCTGTCAGTAGCATTTCGTAGTTCTCTAGCGATCATTCCTTCTGTTGATACTACTGTAATATGTGTATTTTTTGAACGTAATAGTTCGATTGCTCTTTCAAAATCTCCATCGCCACTGAATAATACTACTCGGTCATACTGGTCTACTGTATTAAACATATCTACAACAATTTCAATATCTAAATTTGCTTTTTGCGAGTAACGACCAGAGGTATCATCATAATATTCTTTAAGAATTTTAGTTCTAACTGTATATCCTAGACTAATTAGAGCATCTCTAAAACCTCGCTGATCTTGTGGGTCTTTTAAGCCAGTGTACCAGAATGCATTAATTAATGTTGTTTCTGATTGCTCATGTTTGAAGTATTCTAAAACTCGTCGAGGGTCAAAAAACCAACCATTTTTTTGTTGAGCATAGAACATATTGTTTCCGTCTACAAAAATAGACAGACGATTCATTGGAGAACCCATACAAATTTACACCTAATAATATATATGAATTTAGATGGAACAATAGATTATAGCAATTTTCAAATGCCTTGTTTGCTAATATCTATAAACTAACTCTTCATCTGTAGCTTTTATCCTACCTCTTTCAAGGCATAAAAACATTTGCAACATTGGAGTTGAGATACTGGGTGCTAAACCTTATTCACCTCCGGTACTGCAAGAGCCTCCCTGTGATCAAAATCTACCAATAAAATTGAACTAGTAACAGCATTCATAACTGTATAACACTAAATTTTACTCCTAAAGAGGTATGGTATAGGCTTAGAGTAGGATATAAGTTGATGCCTATCTATAGGTTTAGCTTTCAGTATAAGGATACGCTTTGTGGGGAGTACCAATATTGCGCCAAAGACAGAAGACAACCTTGGGACAGCTTCTGGTAAAACCCCAGTTAAGAACATACTTGTTGGTTAGGTTAGGGTAAAATCTCGCCCCAACCAACTACAGAGACAAAGTATATCCGGCTATAATCTGTGAGACAATCATTAGTTGTAACTCACTCAACAGAAAAATAATAATTTGGGCAGTACCTGAGTAGGAATCTCTTGGGGGCTACCTTTGCCAATAAAAGTTTGTTGATGAATAGAAGATACTTTACAAATGTATAAGATTGTCATTTAAGTCTTATTTCAATGTGCTTGTACTAAAACGTGGTCTGAATAAATAAAAGTGTTGGACTTAAATCAATCAGTAACACGATATGGCAGAAGAACCTACATCTACCTTAACTAAAAACTATGTCTCTGCTGCCAATAGACTGTCAAGTAAACCGACAAAGGTAACGTCAACAGCATCGGCTCGTCAGTCTAGGTGGATGGTTCTCTTAGGTCATCTTCTCGCTGGCGGTTGGGCAATGGGTGCAGCAGTGCTGAGTGCTTCTAGTGGGGAATTGGTTCAATTAATGGAAAATAAGGCGCTTTCTGCCTTTTTTCAGGTGCGTGGGCCGATTTTGCCTCCAGAAGACATCGTAATTTTAGCAATAGACGATCAGTCAATATCAGTTCCCGCACAGTACTATAAAACAAATCCAAAACGGTATGCCTACTTAGAAACACTGGAATCTTATCCTTATAAAAGGGCTGCTTATGCTCAGGTAATCACAAAGTTAATCAAAGCAGGTGTCCGTTCTGTAGCGGTAGATGTCGTTTTTGACACGCCAAGTAGTTATGGAGCTACTGACGATCGCCAACTTCAGGCAGTATTGCAAAAATATGGCAGCAAAGTTACCTTAGCAGCCGTCTACGAAAATTCCCAGACGCACCAAGGGTCTTTTATGCAACTGATTGACCCACAACAAATGTTTCATACAGGGTCAGTGTCCATTGGCTCAGTTAATTTCCCCTTGGAGGCAGATGGTAAAGTTCATCGATTGGCGAGTGAGTTTTCTAAGTTGTTAGCTGAAGATAATTTTATTGAGAAGCTACCCTCTTTTGATGAAGCAGCAATCAGGACCACACAAGTAAATTATCCCCGACCAAAGGGCGATCGCATTCATTTTTGGGGGTCTGCGGGTACATTTGAGCAAATACCCTTTTGGCATGTACTCGACCCGGAAAACTGGAATACCTATTTGCAGCAAGGAAAGGTTTTCAAAGACAAGATAGTGCTGATTGGTGCAACAGATAAGTTAAATAATGATTATTATCCAGTCGCTGCTAGCAACAGCGCTAAACCCATGTCGGGCGTGGAAATTCACGCCAATGCGATCGCAACTTTGATGTCAGGTAAAGCGATCGCCCCAGCAATTAATAGTCTACCGTTACGAGGTTTGTTTGTGCTAATTATAGTTGGCAGTACAGTCTTGATGATTAGCAGACGCAAGCGTACTATCAATAGATTTCTCTATAGCCTCGCCCTGTCTGGCACTTGGGCAGGAATTAGTTATGGGTTATTTGTCTATGGTCAGTTAATTTTTCCCACTACTGTACCAATGATTGCGATCGCTATGATTGGATTTTCCTATCTGGGAACCTCATTAGTGAGAGAAAGCATCAAAAAACGTCAATTAGTAGGTATTTTTCAGAAATATAAAACTTCCGCCATTGTCCAAGAGATTATCAGCCAACAAGATGACTTGCAAGACCTAATCCAGCAACGAGATTTAGCCTTATCAGGAAAAGTCCTGGCTAGACGTTACAGAATTGTCAAAGTTCTCGGTTCTGGTGGATTTAGTGAAACATACATTGCCGAAGATACCCAACGTCCTGGAAATCCGCGATGTGTTGTCAAACAACTAAAACCAGCCAACACCAAACCAGAAGCCTTGCAACTTGCCAGACGTTTATTTAACTCAGAGGCGCAAACACTCGAAAAATTGGGAACATACCCTCAAATTCCGCAACTTTTGGCGTATTTTGAAGAAGATGAAGAATTTTATTTAGTACAAGAACAGATAATTGGTCATCCTTTAAATCAAGAATTGCCACCAGGCAGAGCAATTGAGGAAATTGCAGCGATCAGAATTGTCAGAGACTTATTGCAAACATTAACATTTGTCCATAAAAACAATGTGATTCACCGGGATATTAAGCCCAGTAATATCATCCGCCGACATTCAGACGGTAAACTGATTCTGATTGACTTTGGGGCTGTCAAAGAAGTTAGTACAAAACAGCCCGATCATCAAGAGCAAAACCCCTTCACCATTGGCATTGGTACTCAGGGTTATGCACCAAGCGAGCAATGTTTTGGGCGTCCCCACTACAGTAGTGATATCTATGCAGTCGGCATGGTTGGGATTAAAGCCTTAACTGGTATGGCACCCCGTGAGCTACCTAGAGATGCTAATGGAGAGATAAGATGGAGCGATCGCACCCAGGTGAGTCATTCCTTCGCTAATATTCTCAGTAAAATGGTGCTGGATGACTTCAAACAGCGATATCAGTCTGCATCACAGGCTCTTGAGGAGCTTAAAGCTTTTGACGATATTTTAAACTTCCCAAGCAGATACCCGATGCTACAGAATGACTCATTAATGAATACTTTAGATGACTTAGGCGCTCCTACAAAATCTTGCTCAGAAGCATCCTCAGAAACTACTTGATATGATGTTCGCCAAATTACCCATAATCAAAGAACCCCACCCATCTCAGACAAAAAGTGATTATTTTGAGCAAGAAGTCTGGAAAAAAACTAGTAACAGAAATAGAACAAATCCAAACTAACTATCTTGACACTGTAATTGACGAACCAATTGCTAATCAATCTTTTAAGACACTTGACGATTTGGAGAATGTTTTACATCATCGTTGTCAATCTTTACTCCAACAGCAAGATTTAATTCGTGGACTAACCCTCTTGTGTCATCCTCTCACAGTCTGCTTTTGAGCAATCTTAAAAAAGATGTGGGTAATGGATAGCCGATATATTGGGGAGGGG
>NZ_CAXTNE010000058.1:25518-32369 GCF_964245445.1 uncultured Nostoc sp. | reverse complement strand
GCCAACCAAAGAAGGGGGAAGCGTGAATTTTCAATCCGTAATAGCTTTATTGCATTAATTTTGCTTTATATAGACGTAAATATCGCCGCGCCTCGTCCTCAGATGGGAACGTCAAAAGGTTTATTTTGGGGAATTTTATAGACCTCGCTACCATCGATATTTAAATTAACAAAATAGACCTGCCGGAAAACTAAGAGAGAATATCCCATCAAGATGGGACTTGGTTGAAGATTCACGACAAATTATATCAGTGGACTCGTGTGGCAGCAGGACGTGAACCAAGCCCATCAGAAGCAGCAGTTGATAGCCAATCTATGGAAACAGCAACGATGATATCCCAAGATGTAGGTTATGACGCAGGCAAAAACATACATGGACGCAAACGGCATTTGAATGTGGATTTGTTGGGGTTGGTTTTACGCGTCTTAGTTACTTCTGCGAGTATTCCGGAACGTGTTCGCGTTAGCGTCCTGTAGGGAAGGGGCAAAAAAGTTCTTAGGCGAGTCCATCGCATGGAGGAAAAGGTAAAGCGGTTAAATACTATTTGGATGGATGGTGGCTATCGGGGAGAAAACTTTATGCGGTGGGTTATGGATATGTTTCGTTGGATTGAGGGACTTCCAAAGAATAAATTAATCAATAAAAACTAAGAAGTGATCCTTAAACAATAATGATAATCATATTTGGTGACTGGCATGATTTTTTACTCGCTTCGGCTTTTAAAACATCCTCTAACGCCTCTTGGTATCTTCGTTTAAAGAAGATAACTTAATCCGCCGACTTTCACGTGATAATGGTACTAAAACTGGCGCTTGATTTTGAGGATTGCTTTCTTTAAAGCCTTCCACTATCTTAGATATTTGTGCAATTGTCGGTGCTTCAAATACGCTACGCAAAGATAACTCGACATGCAAGGCATCACGCACTCTAGAGACAAGCTGAGTTGCTAGTAATGAATGACCGCCTAATTCAAAGAAATTGTCATAAATTCCTACACGCTTAAGTCCTAAAACCTCAGCAAAAATTTTCATCAACACTTGTTCCACAGAAGTCCGGGGTGCGATGTAATTTTCAGACAATTGGGGCTTTGCATCATAATAGAATGCTCTTAAGGCGCGGCGATTGACTTTACCATTACTTGTTAGAGGTAAAGACTCTAATATTACAAAAGCTGATGGAATCATGTACTCAGGCAGTTTTTGTACTGTGTAAGTCTGCAACTGTGGCACTAATTTACGCGCAGCTTTGGCTTGTAAGGGATTATTGGCGTAAGATTGCCAGGAATGAGAGTGAGTCGTACTATGTGGAAAAATAGCTCTCTTACCTATTCTATTTTGCCGTACAAAAACAACATCATAGTGTCCTTCAATACTTGAAGGTGACCAGGTAATATGAACTTTGTAATTTATATCTAGTGTATAAAAATCTTCTGGTTCTACTCCTATATTTTTGAATTCTTGCAAAGCTTTACGCATTTGACCTACAGTTTTAAAACCTTCTACATCTGATAGCCACTCTGCTGTTTTAACTGCTGCCATAACCCGTGCATTAGGTACATTATTAATACATAATATTTTTGGTTTAGTTTCAATTAATAACTGACGTACTGCTGACACTGTTAAATTCTCTTCAGACCAGTTCAGATATGAATCATTTTTAATATTATTAATATTTTCATCATCAATATGTAAAATCACATTATACCGAAATTGAGTTAATTCATTGTGATCGCGTCCCCGCAGCAGTTGAATTTCTACATGGCTAATCTGAGGAAAGTCTTGCTTTATTGCACTAAAAAAAGCCGGGTCAATCACCAACTCTGTTTCTTGAAAAATTTGCATTTGAACCTGTTGCTGCAATTCGGAACGTGTTAAGGAAGATTCAGCTTGCTCTAGTTGCACTGATGCATGGAAAGCTTGCAAAAGTGGCAAACTACGCACATCTCCTATGAAGATAAAGCCACCTGGAGCAGTTGCCCTCACAGCACCTTCTAATACACGAATCAAATAATCAATAGTAGGAAAATATTGTACAACTGAGTTCATAATTACTACATCAAAAGCTGCTGTTTCTACTTTCTCGAAGTCAGTAGCCATTTGCTGATACAGCGTTACCTGCGCCATTTTTTGCTTTTTTAACTGCTGCTGAATGTAGTTAATTGAAACAGAGGAAAAGTCTGTTCCCCAATATTTAGCGCAGTGAGGCGCAATTCTGAACAGAATTAAACCTGTTCCACAACCAATTTCTAACACTCGCTTGGGTTGCAAAGCCAAAATTTGTGCTACTTGGTTATTTACCCACTCATGCATTTGCTCTATCGAAATAGGCTGATTTGTATAACTACTGTTCCAACCGACAAAATTCAATGTTACATCTGAATCAACAGCAAGCTGATTATAAGTTTCGTCATAGAGCATCTGCCATTGCAAAATCTGCTCATTCTGCAATTGCATTAACTGAATATTCTCCTGCTCACTGCTGTATTCAGCTTTCACTATCACATAAGCTACTAGGCATTTTTCCTTTTCATGTTCACGACTTATTACTACAGTTTGCTGTACTGCTGGATGCTGACTCAGCACTGCTTCAATTTCGCCCAACTCAATGCGGTAGCCACGGATTTTTACTTGCTCGTCGAGGCGGGTTAAAAACTCAATGTTGCCATCTACTCGGTAGCGGACTAAATCACCTGTTTTATAAAGTCGTGTCTTTAACTTATTAGTAAAACTATGATAAATAAAGCATTCCGCTGTTAAATCAGGAAGGTTTAAATAACCTCGTGCCAATCCATCACCACTTATATATAATTCTCCTGGCACACCAATGGGTACTGGTTGTAAATATTTATCTAGGATGTAAACTTGGGTGTTGGCGATCGCACCACCAATTACAGGTGCTAAATTATCTTTATTCTTAGCAGAAATATGACCGAAAGTTGTAACAACCGTGTTTTCAGTAGGACCATAATTATTAAATACTTGAAAATAGTGGGAAGTTGAAGGATATTGATTTAGTTTGTCTCCACCTATAAGTAATATTCGTAAAGCGGCATCTTCAGGAAAATCTAATAATAGAATCTTCTCTGCTATAGGTGTTGGTAAGAAGGAAATTGTGATTTTTTGCGATATTAACCAATCTCGGAGATATTCAGGCGATCGCCTGATTTCATCATTTACAATATAGATGCTTGCTCCAGCACTAAGGTAAGGCCAAATTTCCCAACTGCAAGCGTCAAACGCAATCCCGGCTATCTGTGTTACTCGGTCAATAGGTGAAACCGCAAAGGCTTTTTGATGCCAAAAAACTAGATTTAATAATCCTCTATGTTCAATTTGTACGCCTTTAGGCTTTCCGGTTGAGCCAGAGGTATAAATGACATAAGCAAGGTTGTTTACTGAAACTTCGCAAGGAGGATTATCTTCAATCTCTTGAGCAATAATTTTGCAATTTTTGTCTAAACAGATTATCTTTAAATTATTGTTTTCTAAACGTTCAATGCATTGCTCGTGAGTTAATAAAACTGAGACTTGAGCATCTTCAAGCGTAAAGTTTAAACGTTTAGATGGATAGCTTGGATCTAGAGGTACATAAGCTCCACCTGCTTTCAGGATGCCCAACATTCCGATTACCATATCAAAAGAGCGTTCGACACAAAGCCCTACTAAAACTTCGGCTTTAACTCCTAATTTTTTTAGATAATGTGCAAGTTGGTTACTATGTACATTTAACTCTTTGTAGCTGAGTTGTTCATCGCCAAATACTAGTGCGATCGCATCAGGATTATGTTCTGCAATGCTCTCAAATAACTGATGAATAGACTTATCTTGAGGATAATATAACTGAGTATTGTTCAATTCAACTAATAAATTATTTAACTCAAATTCACTTAAAAGTGGTAATTGTGCAATTGGTTGTTCTGGATTTGCAACTATACCTTCCAGTAATGTCTGGAAGTGTCCTAACATTCTGGTGATAGTAGCGTCATCAAATAAATCAGTACTGTAAATTACAAACCCACTAATTCCTTCTGAGCTATCTACCCATAAACCATTTTGAGTATTTGGCTCCCACAGGTGGAACTCCAAATCGAAGCGTGTTGTTTCTGTAGAAAATGGTAATGGGCTTAAAGTTAAACCAGTTAACTCTAATGTTGACATAGGCGCATTTTGCAGGGCAAACACCACTTGAAATAACGGATTTTGATTCAAATTACGCTCTGGATGTAGTTCCTCTACGAGTTTTTCAAAAGGCAAATCTTGATGAGCATAAGCTCCTAAAGCCACGTCTTTGACTCGACTCAATAATTCTCGAAAAGTTGGGTTTCCTGATAGGTCGGTACGCAGTACTAAGCTATTGACAAAAAAACCAATTAATTCCTCAATTTCACTACGGTTGCGATTGGCAATAGGTGAACCGATCGCAATATCTTCTTGTTGTGTATAGCGATAAAGTAAAATTTTAAATGCTGCTAGTAAGGTTATAAATAAAGTTACCTCTTCTTGCTGTCCAAGAGCTAAAAGTGCTTCGCTCAAACTTTTTGATAATTGCAGAGGTTGCCTTGCACCCTGATAAGTTTGAACAGCTAGCCTTGGTCTGTCGGTTGGCAAATTTAATATAGAAATGCCGTCTAATTGCTTTTGCCAGTAACCAAGTTGCTTTTCTAATACTTCCCCCTGTAACCATTGACGTTGCCAGTATGCAAAGTCTGCATATTGAATTGTAAGTTTCGGCAAAGGAGAAGGTTGATTGCTAGTAAAGGCTGTGTAGAGTGCTGCTATCTCTTGAATCAGCACCCCAATAGACCAACCATCAGAAACAATGTGGTGCATATTTAGCAGCAGGATGTATTCTGTCTCATTCAACCACAGCAATTTTACTTGCAGCAACGAATCAGTTGATAAATTGAAAGGACGTTGAGCTTCTTGGTTAGTGAATTGTCGTGCTTGTATTTCTCGTTCGGCTTGTGGCAGTTGCCGTAAATCTATTATTGGTAAAGTAATAGTTAACGTAGGATTAATTAGCTGAACTGGTTGCCCTGACTCGATGACAAAATTGGTGCGTAAAGCTTCGTGTCGGCGCACAATTTCGTTAAAAGTTTGCTCTAACGCGGCTTTATTGAGCAAACCTGTTAAATGTAATGCTACTGGAATGTTATAGAAAGGATTATTAGGGATTAATTGGTCAAGAAACCACAGCCGTTGTTGAGCAAAGGAGAGAGGAAGATTTTCAGACCGCGAAATAGGTACGAGAGGTAGAAAGCTGTGGTTATTAATACGATTAGTTGCTTTTAAAAATTCAATAATTTCTGCTTTACGCTCTTGAATTTCTGCACGCAGTTTTGCTGTAAAAGTTCCTTCAGGCGCGTTACAACGAAACTTTTCACCATCAAGAAAAATTTTAATATCTAAGCTACGAAGATAAGATAATAGCTCAACTGTATTCAAAATTATACCCCTTCGGAACAGTTGTTACTTAAGAAAAAGCAGGAGTATTAATAGTTATTTTTGCCACTCTACACTTTTTATCAACTAACCCAGCATTTTTATCACACTTACAACAATGTATAAATCATTCTTGGGAGTGAAAGTTCGATGATTCTAACTATGGTATGAAGCTAAAAGCAGTTAACAAGGTATCACAAGGTTTAGGCTCATGATATTCATGCCTCATAATTTTCTACTTGTATGGCTGGTTCAACTGCTGTCTGTTGGGGTAGTTGGCGGGGGGATCTACATTCTTTATGAATGGTACGAACGAGAACTTGTAGGAACGTCCTACTTAGTGGCTGGACTAGTAATGGTTCTGTGGACTTTTGGCGGTCGTTTTATCAGTTTGCCACTGCTGCGCCGTCCTGGAGCCGAGGAACCCAAGTTTATGCGTAGCAAAACCGTACAGCGTTTGCCACGTCCAGATGGGAGCGTGTTGCAAGTAGAGTTTTTTGGCCCTGAAGATGGTCAACCAATTATCTTGTCACACGGTTGGGGACCAAACAGTACTATATGGTATTATGCCAAGCGACAATTGAGCGATCGCTTCCGAGTAATTGTTTGGGATCTACCAGGGTTAGGAAAATCCTCTAAACCGAAAAACAATGATCACTCTATAGAAAAATATGCCCGTGACTTGGAAGCTGTTATTGCCATAGCAGGGGATAAACCTGTTATCTTGTTGGGGCACAGCATGGGTGGCATGATTAACTTAACATTTTGTCGCCTGTTTCCAGAGCAATTAGGGAGTCGGGTGGCTGGCTTAATTCTTGTGGATACTACTTATACCAATCCAGTAAAAACTTGCATCTTTAGCAATCTGGCACGTAAATTGCAGAAACCGTTACTCGAACCTGTGTTGTACCTGACTATAGTGCTGTGGCCTATTTTTTGGTTGATGACTTGGCTCTCGTATTTCAATGGTTCCCTGTACATCACTGTCGAACTATCTGGATTTACCGGTACTGAAACACGCGGTCAACTAAGTTTTGCAGGTTTATTATCAGCATTGGGTTCGCCTGGTGTTCTGGCTCGTGGCACACTGGGAATGTTGAAGTTCGATGAAACAGAAACACTTGCAACTATTAACGTTCCTGTATTGGTAATGTGTGGGGCTTCAGATATAGCGACAAAACCTGTGGCGAGCGATCGCATGAAAGCAGAATTGCCTTATTCTGAACGAGTCACCCTAAAACCAGGTGGACACATGGCATTGATGGAACAAAACCAACAGTTTGCCGAAGCAGTCAGCACGTTTTGTGCTGGCTGCTTATAGCTTGCCTGAATCCTACATTTAGCATCCATCAAAAAATATTGCTCTAGGGTTGGCATTTTCGTATTTAGCGCAGCCTGTAGCAACTTCCG
>NZ_CAXTNE010000058.1:0-25418 GCF_964245445.1 uncultured Nostoc sp. | reverse complement strand
CTTCCCTGTAAGAACTTCCGCCTTGACCCCAGTTTTGCACTTTATTTAATCCGCATTCCTTAGTACCTTTTGATTAGATCCAAAGTAAAGGTCGCCCAATTCTTCCAAAAAAACATTGGTCTGCGATTCTGGATTACGGAAGTAGGGATGGATGGGAAGGAGTTCAGCACGAGGGCGGGTTTCCGGTGAAGACAGAATTTGCTCAAGCGAAGACAGGTAGTTTTCAGCAGTAGATTCCCAAGTGTAAGTTTTCAGCACCCGTTGCTGACCAGCTTGGGCAAAATACTCCCACTCCTGAGCATCACATAGCAACCGTTCCAAGCCGCGTGCAATATCAGCAGGATCTTCTGGGTCAATGAGTACGCCATATTCCTTATTTCCCTGTCGCAAGCTCTCGCTGGGGCCACCGTTCTTGGTTGCTACCACTGGCAAACCTGCAACTGCCGCTTCTAAGGGAGCAAGCCCAAAAGGTTCGTAGAGTGCAGTCAGCGCAAATACTGAGCGGCGTTTAACGAAAAACCGATAGGCTGCTGCTAGTGACTCTTGAGACTGATCTGACAAGCCAAAAGCACTCACCTTGCCCCACAAGTCGTTTTCTTTGACCACTTCTCGAATGGGAGCTAATACCTCTTCAGCCATGCCATCACTAGTTTCCTCTCGTAAAGGATCATCCAGCCCCCCTGTAAGTACCACCAAGTTAGCTCGTTCCTGAAGTGTTGGACTGATTGCGAAGGCTTGCACTAGCCCCAATATGTTTTTTTTAAGCTCTAATCGACTGGATGCTACAATAACGGGCAAATCTCGACGGGCTTCTGCAATGTCCCGTACCAATCGCTCCTGAATGAACCCTTCGGTAGCCTCCTCATTTTCGGAACGTGCCTTTGCACCGAAAATCGAGAAATCTGCTCCCGGTGGAATCACTGCAAAGCGGTTGTCGTTGTCTACATCCACTGCACCACTATAGACTCGATGCGAATACTGTTCAAAGCGTTCTTGTCGTGTACTGGTGATATTAACCGCCGAGCGATTCATGCTCAGGCGTTCGGCTAAGATGCGATATCTGAAATTAAATTGCTCGTCTATTTCTGTGAGATTTTCTGGGGTGGCTTCCAGTTTGTCTATCTTTTGAGCGCCGAGAGAATGAGCAGTAAAGGTAAAAGGTATGCCTGTCTCCTCTTCAATTAGAACGCCACACAGCCCTCCATCAGCGTAGTGAGCAGTCATAGCATCGGGTAAACCACCTTCCTGTTGATAAAATTTCAAGATGTTGGGTATCCAATCAGCGACCAGATGAGGCCATAACAACTCTTTAGAGAAAAATTCTTTTGGCCCAGCTGGTAAGCGGATAATGCGGACGTTATCGAGCTCTGGATAAGTGTCAATCGCTTCGGCAAACTCTGGCCACTCCGGGTCAATAATTTGACGGGTGATAATATCAACTTTATGACCCATTTGAGCTATGGCTATGGCGACTTGCTTAACGTAGATTAGCTGACCCCCAAAATCTGGGTGTTTCGTGATGTGGCTATTGCCTGAATCAAAATTGCCTTGAGGGTTGAGAAATCCAATATGCATAGCCCACTTCCTAATACAGGTTGATTTCTACCAGAGGTTTTTGCATGAAGATGGCAGCATAAGAGCTTAGTGAGCTTGTTAAAAACTCCCAAGGCTGAAAAATGCAGGCAGTGAGGCTGTAGATAAATACCATCAACAAGTAAGTCAAAGGGTTTTTATTAATTCCCTTTAGCTTAAACCCAGCCAGTTCGCGCATTTTCCTAATGTTTAAGTTAATCGCTATTGCGGCTGGCGCACATATATCGGATGACATAAATGGTAGGGTGATGTTTCTTTTTAAAATTCAACGTCTTCTCGCTCTTGTCCCGTAGTTTCAGTTTTATCTGCACCTTTTGTTGCCCAAAACATTGTATCAATGCACTTAGCGAGTTGTTCAATAGTTGGTGTTTCAAATAAATTGCGTACAGTTACATCTATTTGAAAGGTATCTCGGATTCTGGAAATTAACTGAGTCGCTAGTAGAGAATGACCGCCCAATTCAAAGAAATTATCATGAATACTTATTTGCTCTTTTGCCAGGACTTTAGCCCAAATTTCTCCAAGTAACTCTTCAACTTGCGATCGCGGTGCCACATAATCATATCTATCGAAAGTTACTATATCTGTTCTAGGTAAAGCACGACGGTCTACTTTGCCATTTGGTGTTAATGGTATTGATTCCATTACCACATAGGCTGTTGGCACCATGTATTCTGGTAACTTCTCTTTCAAATATTTACGTAGCAAAAATGCCAAATTTGATATTTCTATTACATTAAGAACAATATAAGCTATCAAATATTTATTATCAGGTATGTCCTCATGAGCAATGACTACTGTTTCTTTCACAGATGGATGTTCATTCAACACGGCTTCAATCTCTGATAATTCAATGCGAAAGCCACGAATTTTTACTTGATTGTCAATGCGACCTAAAAATTCAATATTACCATCTGGTAAATAGCAGGCTAAATCACCTGTTTTATAAAGTCGTCTTTTTGAATTATTACTAAAATGATTTGTAATAAAGTGTTCAGTAGTTAATTCCGTGTGATTGAGATATTCTCGTGCCAAACCATCACCACCAATATATACTTCGCCAATAACACCAATGGGCAAAGGTTGTAAATGGGTATCTAATATATAAATCTGTGTATTACTGATCGGGCAACCAATGGGAATGAATATAGCTGCTTCTGCTAATCCTTGGATATGATAATAAGATGAAAACGTTGTATTTTCCGTAGGCCCATAAACATGAATTAAATGTTTTGGTATACCATGTTTGAAAATCTTTTTAACCCACCTTATATTAACAGCTTCACCACCAAATAGTAAATATCGCAATGAAGCAAAAGCTTGTGGAGCATCTCTGACAATCTGTTGAAATAAAGCTGTTGTCAAAAACAAGACACTAATTTCTTTTTGTTGTAGCTGTAATGCGAATTCATGAGGCGAAAGGATTACATCTTTGCTAACACCTACAAGTTGAGCGCCGTTAAGTAGCGCTCCCCAAATCTCGAATGTTGCTGCATCAAAAGAAGTGTTTGAGGCTTGGGCTATTTTATCTAATGGTGACAACTTTATATAGTTTGTATTGCACACTAGCCGATTTACAGCTTTGTGAGTTATAGCTACTCCTTTGGGTTTACCTGTAGAGCCAGAAGTGTAAATAACATAAGCTAAATTGTTAGATGTAACGCTACTTTTAAGGTTATTTTTGTTTTCTTGAGTAATAATTTCCCAGTCTTTATCTATGCAAACAATTGGATTCAAGAAACATTCAAAATACTTGAGCAAGTTTTCTTGTGTTAGCAATACTGAAACCTCTGCATCTTCCAGCATAAACTTTAGGCGTTCTTGAGGATAGCTGGAATCTAAAGGAAGATATGCTCCTCCTGCTTTCATGATGCTTAATAAGCCAACTATCATTTCTATAGACTGTGAAATGCAAATACCTACTAGCTTTTCTGAACCTACCCCGATTTTTTGTAAGTATTGTGCTAGTTTATTGCTGCGTATATTCAACTCTTGATAAGTGAGTTGCTCGTTACCAAAGATTACTGCTATAGAATTAGGATGATGCTGTACCTGTTCTTCAAACAATTGATGGATACACTTATCATAAGGATAATCTGTTTTAGTGTTATTCCACTCCACTAATACCTGATGTAGCTCCACTTCACTTAAAAGCGGTAAATTTGTAATACGCTGTTCTGGATTGGCAATAATGCTTGACAACAGAGTTTTAAAATGTTCTAGCATCCGCCTAATAGTAGCTTTCTCAAATACATCTTTGTTATAAACTATTACGCCACGAAGTCCTTCAGAGTACTCCCAGTTTGCACCCCATAAGCTCCTAAAATCATCAGAACACTTCCATAAGTGTAGTTCCAAATCAAAGCGCGTTTTTTTTAAATCAATATTCATAAAGCTAGGCACTAATCCAGGCAGTTCTAGTGCCGACATTGGCGCATTCTGCAAACTAAACACGACTTGAAATAACGGATGATAGCTCAAGTTTCGCTCTGGATGTAGTTCTTCAACTAGCTTGTCAAATGGCAAATCTTGCTGGCTATAAGCTCCTAGTGTTACCTCTCGCACTCTGGCTAAAACTTCTCGAAAAGTCGGGTTTCCAGATAAATTACTGCGTAGTACTAAACTATTGACAAAAAAGCCAATTAGAGCTTCAATTTCGCTACGATTACGGTTAGCAATTGGCGAACCTACTGCAATATCTTCTTGATCTGTGTAGCGGTAGAGCAAAGTTTTAAATGCAGCTAACAGCATCATAAAAAAGGTTACTCCTTCTTGCTGCGAAAGCTTTTCTAATGCATCAGTTAGCTTTTTTGGTAACTCAAAAAATTGTGTTGCTCCTTCATAGCTTTGTATAGCTGGTCTTGGTTTGTCAGTAGGCAAATGCAGCATAGAAATACCATTTAATTGCTGCTGCCAATAAGTTAATTGCGTTTGCAGTACTTCTCCTTGTAGCCACTCACGTTGCCAGTGGGCAAAGTCGGCGTATTGAAGAGGCAGTTCTAATAAAGGGGAAGGCTGGTTTTGTGCAAAAGCTGTGTACAGCGTTCCCAGTTCCCGAATCAGCACCCCAATAGACCAATCGTCGCAGATAATGTGGTGCATATTCAGTAACAGAATATGTTCTGTCTTGGAAAGCACAAGCAACTTCACTCGCAGCAATGGCCCGGAGGATAAATCGAAGGGATGTTCTATCTCTGCGTTAATAATGCTGTTTATTTCAACCTCCCTTTCATAATCTGGCAGTAGCTGGAGGTCTAATACAAAAATAGGTATTGTTAAGCTGGGTGCAATCGCCTGTAGAGGTTGCCCATCCAACACTATAAATGTAGTGCGTAAGCTTTCATGGCGACGCACAATTTCGTTAAAAGTCTGCTCCAGTGCCGTTAAGTTAAGTGAACCTGTTAAGCGAATTACTGTCGGTACATTATAAATAGTATTGTCAGGGATCAACTGGTCGAGGAACCATAACCGTTGTTGGGCAAAAGATACTGGAAAGACAAAAACCTCTTCAGAAGACATATTGATCCTTATTTTAAAGTTTGTGCTTTCTCAATACTGGCTCTTAACTGCGCGGCGAGAACCTGAATATGGGGTTTTCTCAGCATGGTTAGGTGATTGCCAGGAATATGATGAATTTCCGTTCCTCCCACAGCTAGCTGATCCCAACCCATACTCGGCTCTTCCTCGGCAATGTTTAACTGAACTTTTGTTCTGAAAAGATTAATTCGCTTAGGGTAGACTTGGGGAACGTAGTTGAGAACTGCTTGGCTATTGGCGTAAAAAACACGAAACATAGGGACAATTGCTGACTCACTTAAAAGCCTTCGCTGAGATTCATCAGATACAAGGTTGACCGTGGCATCCTCCTTTTGGATGAAATGCGAGAACAGATTTCTTTTGAGCGATCGCATCAGCGACTTCCAAAACGAGTATCGCGTCAACTTTTGAAAATTAGGAAATCGAGAAGTTAAATTGTTAATCCGATTTTTACTAGGAGCAGTAATTAGATACAAATAATCGAGGAAAAAGGGCCACATATATGGCACTACTGTAGTAAAAATAAACTTTAAAGCATTACTCAAAGAAGGTAGATTGCTCTTAATTGGTGCTACAGTATCAAGCACAGCAAGTACAGCTACTTCTTCCCCAGAATTTTGGAGTTGTTGAGCCATCTCAAAAGCAACCCATCCTCCGAAAGACCAACCTCCTATAAAATAAGGGCCTTTCGGTTGTACTGAGCGCAATGCTTCAATGTAGTGGGTAGCCATATCCTCAATGCGATTTAGTGGAGTTTCCCCATCAATTCCAATAGGTTGTAGTCCATAAAATGGTTTATTTTTCCCCAATTGATGAGCTAATTCATAATAAGGAAAAACAACACCGAAGATTGGATGGACGCAGAAGAAAGGTGGATTTGAGCCATTTGGTTGAATCGTAACCAAAGGAGACCACGCTAAAGAATCCTTTTTGGAATATAGAGAAATTGCTAAACTTTCAATTGTTTGATTTAAAAACAGGTTAGATAAGGGTAAATCACGCTCAAACTGTTTATTTATCTCGTCTAATAAACGTATAGCCAGCAGCGAATTCCCACCCAAATCGAAAAAGTTGTCATGAATTCCTACATTCTCAACGTTAAGTACTTCAGCCCAGATTTTTGCCAAGGTTGATTCAGTTGGAGTACGAGGAGCAATAAAGGCTTTATCCATTGAGCAGCTCTGACTCTCAAATGCTTTTAGCGCATAACGATCCACTTTGCCATTAGCCGTTAACGGCAGAAAATCCAGAATTACAAAAGCTTTTGGTATCATGTATTCTGGTAATTTTTCTTTTAGGAATTCACGTAGTTGAATAATTATTTGCTCCTGAGTTGAGTTAGTAACAATGTAAGCTACTAAATGTTTGTTGTCATATAGATTACCTTGAGCAATTACAATTGCTTTCTCTACATTATTGTGCTGACTTAAAACTGTTTCAATCTCTGACAACTCAATGCGGAAGCCGCGAATTTTTACTTGATTATCGATACGTTCTAAAAATTCGATATTACCGTCTAGTCGATATCGGGCTAAATCACCAGTTTTGTAAAGCCTTACTCCTTTTTTACCATTAAAAGGGTTGGGAATAAACTTTTTGGTAGTTAATTCGGGGCAGTTAACATAGCCTCGTGCTAGTCCATCACCAGCAATATATAATTCGCCTAAAATTCCAATTGGTACAGGTTGTAAATGCTTATCTAATATATAAATTTCAGTGTTAGCAATTGGGCGACCAATAGGCGGTTTTTCACTCACAGATTTAATTTCGGCAACAGTTGACCAAACGGTTGCTTCAGTAGGTCCGTAAGCGTTAAAGAACCTACGGCTAGGACTCCACCAACGTTTTATTATATCCTCAGAACATGATTCGCCTGCACAAATAATAGTTTGCAATGCAGGTAATGATTCTGTAGGTAGAACTGCTAAAAGCGCAGGTGTCAGGGTAACGTGAGTAATAGCTTTTTCGCGTAATAGTTGAAGCAAAGCTTTTCCAGGTAGAAGGCATTCTTTATTTGTTAAATAAAGGGTTGCTCCTATTCGCAATGCCATTACAATCTCAAAAATTGAGGCATCAAAACTCAATGATGCAAATTGCAGAATGCGGTTACTCGGTTGTAAGTTAAAAACTTCAATCTGATCTGCTGCCAAATTAGACAGTCCTCGGTGTTCGATTAAAACGCCTTTTGGCTGCCCTGTTGAGCCAGAGGTATAGATAACATAAGCTAAGTTTTCAAGTCTTACGCAACTGTTTGGGTTTTCTCGGCTATGCTGTGTAATAGTTGTCCAATCTTGATCTATACAAATAATTTGATTCGAGAATCCTGTAAAATGCTGAAGTAATTTTTCTTGTGTCAGTAATATTGAAACTTGTGCATCTTGCAACATGAAGTTAAGACGCTCTTGAGGATAGCTGGGATCTAAAGGAAGGTATGCGCCTCCAGCTTTGAGGATACCTAATAGCCCGATTATCATTTCAGGCGTTCGCTCCACACAAATGCCAACTAAAGTTTCAGTTTCTACACCTCTTTTTTTGAGATAATGTGCAAGTTGATTGCTGCGTATATTTAACTCTTTGTAGCTAAGTTGTTGATTACCAAATACGAGTGCGATCGCATCAGGACTTTGTTCCACTTGTGCTTCAAACAACTGATGAAAACACTTACTATTTGGGTATGTTTTCTTAGTGTCATTCCAATCAATTAATAATTGCTGTCGTTCTCCTTCAGTAAGCAAAGCTAAATCTGAAACACGCTGTTTTGGATTGGCAACAATACTTTCTAAGAGTATTTGGAAATGTCCCAGCATTCGCGTAATGGTGCTTTGATCAAATAAATCGGTGCTATATACCACTTGTCCTTTGAGAGTTTCCAAGTCTCGCCACAGATGGAACTCTAAATCAAGCTTTGCAATTTTGCTGTCGAAGTCTAATAATGAAAGCTTTAACCCAGGTAACTCTAGTGCTTCGATGGGAGTATTTTGCAGGCTAAATACGACCTGAAATAACGGATGACGGCTCAAATCTCGCTCTGGGTGAAGTTCCTCCACCAGCTTTTCAAAGGGCAAATCCTGATGGGCATAAGCTCCCAAAGTTACCTCTCGCACTCGATTTAATAATTCTCGAAATGTCGGGTTCCCTGATAAATCGCTACGTAACACAAAACTATTGACAAAAAACCCAATTAACCCCTCTAGTTCGCTACGGTTGCGATTAGCGATCGCTGAACCTACTACAATATCCTCTTGCTGCGTGTAGCGATAGAGCAAAGTTTGAAATGCTGCAAGCATTGTCATGAATAAGGTTACATCTTCTTGATAGCTAAGTGCCTCTAGCGCTTGAGTTAAGGAGTGTGGTAGTTCTAAAAATTGTTTTGCACCCCTGTAGGTTGGAACTGCTGGTCTTACTCGGTCGGTAGGGAGATTCAGCACCGAAATTCCATCTAATTGCTTTCGCCAATAAGCTAACTGCGTTTGTAAAGGCGAACAGCCGTTTTCCCCTACTGCTTGCAGCCACTCCCGTTGCCATTGGGCGAAATCTGCATACTGAATGGGTAATTCTGGCAGAAGCGTAGACATCAGACATCGGTTATCTTCTACAAAAGCTTTATATAATACCCCCAGTTCTCTAATTAACACCCCAATTGACCAGCCATCGGCAACAATGTGATGTAGATTTAGCAGCAGCACATATTCTGCTTCATCTAGTTTTAACAGCTTCACTCGCAGCAATGGCCCGGTAGTGAGATTGAAAGGATGTTGAGCCTCTGCGGTTGCAATTCGCCGTACTTGTGTCTCACGTTCTTGATCGAAATTGCGTATATCTATTAGGGGAAGAGGTATGGTTAAGCTGGGTGCGATTACCTGCACTGGTTGCTGCTCTACCATCACAAACGTAGTACGTAAGGTTTCGTGGCGACGAACAATTTCGTTGAATGTCTGCTTTAAGGCGGTAAAGTTGAGGGAACCTTTTAGGCAAAGTGCTGTTGACACATTGTAAAATGGATTGCCTGATGCTAATTGGTCGAGAAACCACAATCGCTGCTGGGCGAAAGAAGTGGAGAAAACAAAAACCTCTATTTCTTCAGAAAAATTCAGTTCTTCATCAGCTGTGAGGCTACTGAAAATATACTGGCTCATAACAATATCTTTGTTAAAAAAAGAGTACGAAGACAGAGGGCTGATGTACTAAAATTATTTCTTTTACAATGATCGTGCATTCGCTAAAAGCAACCCATGTTTGACATCTTATCACTGTAGATCATGCCTGCTACTATATATAAATGCTACAACAATAAGTCAATAAAAAAATTTGTAGGATAGTTTCATAAAAGATGTTTTAAGTAAATACACATGCTGGTATAAATAAATTTATTCACTTTGGTAGATATAGATATTTGCTATTTTTTGTAGGCTAATGAGGCTGAAAAAATTTGTAAATAAACTTGTTAGTAGATTTATGAGTTTAGAAGTAACAAGGACGAACCCAATATTTTCATTTAATAATATCTAATTTTTATTATTGCCTTAAAATGACATAGGTTTTTTTATCGATTTTTAAAATTTTAAGGACAAAATAGTAATATTTAGTTAATTCAAATTTATTAGCCTGAACCTTGAAATTAACTTATAAAAATTACTATTAAACACATCTTCTTTGTTACTAACATTAAAATTAGCTTTTGGTATTTCACTTATGTATATAGCTGTATGGCCTGGAAATGTATATCCTTTGGGTGCTACTTGGGATGGGAAAGGCACCAACTTTGCTTTGTTTTCCGAAAATGCAACAGGTGTAGAACTTTGTTTATTTGATGCTGATAATCATGAAATTCGCTTGTCTTTAACAGAAAAAAATAATTTTGTTTGGCACGCTTATCTACCAGGAGTAGGGCCTGGACAACGCTATGGGTTTAGAGTCCATGGCCCTTGGGCCCCAGAACATGGTCATCGATTTAACCCTAATAAACTACTAATTGATCCCTATGCTAAGGCAATTGATGGGGAAATTAGCGATAATCCAGCTAATTTTGGCTACTCTTTAGATTCACCAGAACAAGACCTAGCTTTTTCTGATTTAGATAATGCCGAAATTATGCCGAAGTGTATTGTTGTCGATCAGTCTTTTGATTGGGGAGACGACAAACTACTTTCTATACCGTGGCACGAAACTATTATTTATGAAACTCACGTTAAAGGCTTTACTAAGTTACACCCAGAAATTCCAGAAGAATTACGTGGTACTTATGCAGGTCTAGCGCATCCAGCCGCAATTCAATATCTCCAACAACTAGGAATCACATCTGTGGAATTGATGCCTGTGCATCACTTTTTATCCTCTCCAGGATTTCTGGTGGATAAAGGACTCAAAAATTATTGGGGTTACGATTCCATTAATTATTTGACACCCTACTCCGGTTACAGTGCTAGTGGCTCACTCGGACAACAAGTCACCGAGTTTAAACAGATGGTCAAGGATTTACACTCTGCTGGCATTGAAGTAATTTTAGATGTAGTTTATAACCACACTGGCGAAGGCAATCATTTAGGGCCAACATTGTCACTGCGAGGCATCGATAATGCCGTATACTATCGCTTGGTTAAAGATAATTCCCGTTACAACATGGACTTCACAGGCTGCGGCAACTCTCTGAATGTGCGTCATGCCCAAGTTTTGAAGTTAATCATGGATAGCCTGCGCTATTGGGTAACAGAAATGCATGTTGATGGCTTTCGCTTTGACTTAGCTTCGGCATTAGCGCGAGAACTATATGAAGTAGATAATCTCGCAGCTTTTTTTGATATTATTCATCAAGATCCAGTTCTGGCAGATGTGAAGCTGATTGCTGAACCTTGGGATTTGGGAGAAGGCGGTTATCAAGTTGGCAATTTTCCTTTACGTTGGTCTGAATGGAATGGCAGATATCGTGATACTGTCCGGGATTTTTGGCGTGGTGAGGATGATAGCCTCGGACAATTTGCTTATTGTTTTACTGGCAGCCCTGATCTTTACCAAGCAAACGGGCGTAATCCCAGTGCCAGTATTAATTTCATCACTGCTCATGATGGCTTCACGCTCAATGATTTGGTCAGCTACAACGAAAAGCATAATCAGGCTAACGGCGAAGATAGCCGGGATGGGGAAAGCCATAACCGCTCTTGGAATTGCGGTGTAGAAGGAGAAACCGATGACCCAGACATGATCCGCTTACGGGAACGTCAGCGACGCAACTTTTTAGCAACTCTAATGCTGTCTCAAGGCATACCCATGCTACTAGCAGGAGATGAAATTGGTTGCACTCAGAGGGGTAACAACAATGCCTACTGCCAAGATAATGAAATTTCCTGGCGTGATTGGAGTTTACAAAAGTCTAATTCCGAACTACTAGATTTTAGCCGCGAACTCATTTATTTTCGTCATCAGCATCCAGTGTTTCGACGGCGTAAGTGGTTTCAAGGCCGTGCTATTCACGGTTTTGGGATCAGTGATATTGGTTGGTTTAATGACGATGGCAGCGAAATGACTGAAAAGCAGTGGCTAGTTAGTTATGCCAAAGCTATGGAAATTTTCTTGAATGGCGAGGGCATTGTTACTCCTGGTCCCCGTGGTGAACGGATTATTGATGAGAGCTTTCTGTTATTTTTTAATGCTCACTACGAAACGATTGAGTTTGCTTTACCCAATGTTTTCCAGGACAGGGAATGGGAAATAGTTATTGACACCAACGAAGCTCGTTTCCTTAGCCCAGGAAAATTGATTATGGGTGAGCAAACTGTGCCAGTTACAGATCGTTCTATTATGGTGTTACGTCGTCTTGCTTAGTAGCACAAAAATATCAAGTGTTATAGCGGTTCTCTGTTGGGTGCAATAAATATATCGCAGTCTTAAATAATTCGTAAACTTCTTTCCTTGTTTTCTTGGCGGCTTCTCTGCGAGACGCTTTGCGAAGGCGGCTTTTCTACGAGAGGCTACGCGTTGGCGGAAGTCTCTCGCAGAGAAGGCGGTTCGATAATTTTTATAACTCAAATAGGATTTCTATAGTAGTTCGATTTGATTCGTGAAAAATATAGATAAGGGAACGAGCCGCAAAGGACGCAAAGGGAAGAAAGAAGAAAGAGATATATAATTTTCACAAATGATTTAGGACTACTATATGCAGCATTTTGCAAGTAACTGAGAGTACAAAATGCAGGAATTAAAATCAGCCATAAACAGTTTCTGACTCCTGCCTCCTGCTTCTGATACTGGAGGGAGTTTACTTCAATAAACCTATATTTGACCTATTGAAAGAAAAGTTTCTGGCTATTGCTTCCACATAAGTATGAGCGCTAACAGTTTATAAGCCTAATGATTGGTTTTTGTAGTAAGTTTTTATCCGAAAATCCGAAATAATAACATAACAAATGAATATTAATAATATCCGATTAAAAAATATTAAAACACAACAGAATATTATTTTGCAATCGATTTTTAACTTAGTATCTAATTCTACTCTAAAATCTGCACAGACTCAACAAATAACACAAACTTTAGTAAAAATAGTAACAGCCATTGAAGAAATATGTTTTAACAAGCAAGCAACACCAGCAAACCTAAGTCGTTCATCGCGGCAAATCTACTCTTGGATGAAGTTCTTAACGGACGAAGTTAACCTGCAACTTCACCTGGAAAGTACTTGTCGTATGCAGCAAATTGCTAAAAAAATGTTAATAAAACATGGACAAGAGTCAGTAAAACTAATGATTGAATTCACTAGTTTTGCACTTTTATACAAGGGTAAAAGGTCTGGTGATGCTGCTCATATTATTGTTAATGAGGGGTTCATTAATGCGTCAGAAGAAGTAATGACAGCATTAGTGGAATCTGCTCTTTTTGGGAGAAATCAAGATAATACGCGACTAATTAGGTCGTTTGCCAGTTCTGAAGAATACAGTAATGTACTGCTAGAGCTTGATTTAATTGCGGAAGTAATTGCAGAAAACCCACAAAGTAAGTTTTATAACCTAAATGAGTTATTTGACAAACTAAACCGTGAATATTTTGCTGCAACTCTTGCCAAACCGCGTCTTGCATGGAGCCAAATTCATACTTACCGGAAGTTTGGGCACTATGAGCCAGCTAGAGATCGGGTGGTGATCAGCTTAACCCTTGACAATGATAGTGTACCTGAATTTGTGAGTGAGTTTGTCTTGTATCACGAATTGCTACACAAGTACCACGGCATAAATTGGGTTCAGGACAGAAGAATGGTTCACACAAGAGAGTTTCGTATCAGTGAAAGCCAGTTCAAACTGTACAAAGAAGCATCAACATGGCTGGAAAAGTTGGCAACTGACCAAAGCAATAAACGGCGGCATTTTTAAATGATTATTTGCTCGTCATTGCTTTGCTTGCTAGAGGTGAGGTGTCATAATGTGTTAACAAGTCAGCAGGCTCGTTGTAAATGGCGATCGCATTTTTAATTGACTATCATCAAAACCACCGCAACGAAACGCAATCACGCCAACACCAGCTTTATTTGCAGACTCAATATCGTAGCGAGTATCGCCCAGCATCACTACTTCAGATGGCTGCATCTTCAACTGACTCAAAGCCGCTTCCACAATATCTGGAGCAGGTTTGGAAGCTTCGGCATCGCTAGATGTTACCGCCTCATCCTGACTGAGTAAATCATCAATTTGTGCAGCTTTAAGCAACACTGACAGTTCTTGACTCGTTGCTGAACTAGCGATGATTAAACGCAACCCTTCATCCTGCATTTATGTATGGGTTTGAAACAAGGACGCATTATTTTTCTCTACGAGACGCCAAAAGCGAACGCGCCTTGTGTCTCGAAATAAATATTTTCCCCCTGTCCCCTGCTCCCCTGCCTCTTCGATCGCTGTAAATGTGACTAACTTCGTTCTTCCATACCGAAGAGACGCCGAAAAGCTGACTGCATCAAATTAGGAGACAAGTGATAAATTGCTTTCCAAAAGTTTGTTGTGCCTACCATGACATCAGAACGCTGATTCTTTACTGCTTCCCAAATTGATTTTGCTACATCTTCAGGCTTTTCTAGTACAGGAGCTTGAATTGCTTTACCTACCAACTCAGAACGCGCTTGAGCCGTTTCTTCGTCCTTACCGCGAAACATTGCTCGTTCCATCAGTTGAGTACTGATAAAACTAGGATAAATTCCGCTAACGTGAATGCCTTTAGGTGATAACTCTGCGTGTAGCGATTTTGTCAATCCAGTTATGGCGTACTTAGTGGTTGTGTAGGGAATGTGATAAGGAATCGGTTCTATACCACCAATAGAACTGACATTAACAATGGTTCCTTTGCGACGTTCTAAAAAATGGGGCAGGATGGCATTAATAGTATGGATGTAGCCCCACAAATTAGTATCAATTATCTGATGCCAATCATCTAAGCTAAAATCCTCGACGGGCCCTAAGCAAAAGATACCTGCATTATTAATTAATACGTCTATGTGACCAAAATGATCTATTGCTTTTTGGATCAGGTTGTTTACCTGTAAAGGATCTTTCACATCACAAGAAATAGCGATCGCTTCTCGTCCAAGTTCCCGTATCTGTGCGGCAGTAGCTTCTAAACGGTCAAGTTGACGAGCTGCCAACACAAGATCATAATTGTGACGGGCAAATAATAATGCTGTAGCTTTGCCAATTCCTTGAGATGCCCCTGTAATAATTACTGTATTTGTCATAATGTCAGTTGCTTTTTCTTGTGCGTCTAAGAGGTTGCTTTAAAAATGGTACTTGAGGTATCCAAAACTTTAAATCCTCCTTTTTAAAGAGGACTTTGAGAAGCTTATATTCATCCGATTAATCAACAACGCCAATTATTGCTGCGTTCTAATTTCCTTAAGTAACGCCTCATCAGAGTATTCTTCTTCCCATTTACCCTGTAACTTTAGCCGTACAGACTGTGCGCCGCCACTAGGAGTACAGACAACCCAATAAGTATCTGATTCTCCTTTGACCTCAGCTGCATCTTGAGCTTTTGAGGTATTAGAAAGTCCTGAAAATGCTTGAATACAAGTCCATATAATTCCATCTGAATCTTTAATTTCTCTTTCCATATCTATTCTTTAAATAAGTAGGTAGGCGTGGAAAAAACAATATATAGGAATCGTACTTGATTTTTGAAATTATCTACGTGGGTGGGAAGTGGGGAGTAGGAGTAGGGAATAAGGAATTAGGCTTTTCGATCTATACCGAGCTTTTTCAGAAATCAAATATTAGTCCTATATGTAAAGCAATGTTAATTGTTTTGATGTCACAGATGAAACGCTTTATCCGATGCTGATTGAGTAAACCACTCCATAGCTCTTTCGGCGATCGCAGTAGGAACTGTGTGGAATCCGTTAAACTCACGGTATTCTAGGTCATAGCCTGCTTGTTTTAACTGCTGCACAATCCGGCGACTGCACCGTTCAATCGGTAACACTGTATCCGACTTTCCATGAGAGATGAATACACGCGGTTTCCCGGATTGGCTAGCAGGAGCCATGAATCCGGGTGAAAAAGCAATAATGTGGTTAAACAGGTCGCCATTGGTAATGCCAACCGAAAGGGCGTAGGAAGCACCATCAGAGAAACCAGCGATCGCTATCTGGTTCGGATCGATAGTGTAATGATTGAAAGTTTGTGCTAATGCCCGCTCGATAAAGGCAATATCAGGGCCATAGCCACCCCGAATAATGTCCCAAGTTTGTTGGCGTGAGTCTACTGCCAACAGAATTGTCCCAAAGCGAATTGCTAGATGATAAAGGATTTTTAGCGCACCCTCCGCATCGCCTCCTGCTCCATGCAATATCAACACCAGTGGAGCAGGCTGATCTGCTCGATAGGTTTCAGGTATATAGACAAAACCATCTCGCTTACCATCCAGCCCTAGTGGGTGTAAGCCGGTCATAGCGGTTGTTGTGGGGCGAGTTGGACGGGACAACAACTGTCCTTCAGTAGCTCTAGAATCAACTTGCTTTGAGCTTTCCATAACTAAAAAGTTCCGCTTTTGGCAATTGGATAGTTGAGAGGCAGCGAGTGGTAAAATTATCCCTGATAGCCCCAACTGGAGTAGTTGTCGTGTCCAGTAAGGAGGATTGTTGTTTTGTGATTGAACCTCAAGCATAGACAAGCCAATAATTGCTCGTCTCCGGCTCATGTGAGGGTCTTTTCCTTGACGCAGTTCTTGACTCAGTTGTTTTGCATCCATAAAGTTCAATTATTGCTTAATCAATCTTTATTGATAGATATATCAGCCATGCGCTAGAGGCTTTAGCGCGTACAAGGTTATGCAAAAAGTTGGTTGGAATTGCACCAAAGATATAACCAAAACCCGCAGAATAAGCGCTAGTAGATTCATCAAGTGGAATAAAAGATTCGTTCGTTCCTGGCAATGAAACTAAAGCTGGTATAAATCCAGCTAAACCTAAAAGTAAATAATAGATTCCGATAGCCAAAGCAAGGTAACGCTCTGTCATTTTTGCCGCATTGATATTTTCCATTGCAGTCAATCTTTTTGTAATTCCATTAGTTAATACTGAGATATCTAAGGTTGTAACCCAAAAAAAATCTTTTATAATCTATCAGAAGTTTCAGCGTTAAATTAAGCTTTGTACACCTAGGGTGAGAAATTAAGATATTAGCCCTGCTGGAATTTTGGACTGCATAATCGTAGTATTTTTTTGTATCAATAATTACATATAAGCTTAACTTAGACGAGTATTCATATATGCCTTCAAGTACTCCATAGTTAGAGGCAAAGGTTTGGTGATAGAGGTAGCTTTTATAAAAGCAGATAACAAAGTTCCTAGCCTCTAACTACTCTCTAGCTTAGAGGCTTTCTCATAATTGAAGAAGGATTTGAAATGAAGATGAATAAATTACGAACTTTGCTATTGCTGTCTTGATAAAAATACTAGTAACAGAAGAAAATAAGGTTACGCTCAAACAAACTTTTACTAAGGCAAGCCAAAAAAATTATCTAGACTTAATTTGCTATTAACTTTATAATGTATAGCAATCCTAAATCATTCGTGAAAGAGAAAATCACTGAGAAGCTTAAAAAACCTACTTTTAATCCCCCTATTTTCTCAGTTTGGATTGTTATAAGTAAAAAAACGGCTAATATATTAACACAGCGATAATGATTGATTTTGAACTCTGGGACAAGTTATTGCGTCAGTATGTTGATCAACAGGGTCGTGTAGACTATGTAGCTTGGAAAAAAGAGCAACCCCAAGCAATTGCAGATTGGTTATCTAGCGAAAAAAATCTGGCTTTTAAATCTAATAGCAACAATCTCGAACAATTGGCATTGTGGATTAATCTTTACAATGCCTTCACCATTTCAACAATTTTAGAGAGATACCCGATAGAATCGATTCGCCCGCGAATTTTAGGGATTCCCAACTGGCTAGCTTTTTTGTGGTTCTTCCAACGTCGCGCTTATTATATCTTTGGGGAAAGTTACAGTTTAGCTGAAATTGAGAACTTTATTCTGCGGGACAAATTGCAGGAGCCACAAATTCATTTTGCGATCGTCTGTGCTTCAGTTGGTTGTCCTTTACTACGTTCGGGAGCCTACTTTCCTGAGCAAGTCAGTCAGCAATTAGATGAAGATGCACGTCGTTTCATAAATAACCCTGAAAAAGTCCGTTATGACATCGAGAGCAAAACACTTTACTGTAATAAAATCTTGAAGTGGTATCGTCAGGATTTTTTAAAAGTTGCACCCTCCATTCCCGAATACATTCGCTCCTACTTGAAAACAGACTATCCTCTTAACGCCTCAACGCGGATATCCTATCTTCACTATGATTGGAGTTTAAATCAGCGAATATCTTGATAAAACTGTTTAAGATAATTTGCATTAACACCAATCCCCCACAAAAACCCAATGTAAAGGTAAATTCCAGTTGCTTTGAAGCTACCCCATTTGGCTACGCGACGATCTGAGGAATGAACAATACGATTTACCAGATAAATACGTCCTTTTTTAACTAATTTTAGACATAAATCTCCATCCTCCATAATCGGCAATGCCTCATCAAATCCGCCACAATCCCAAAAATCAATTCGACGACAGAACATTACTTGATCTCCAAACAACAGACGCAATCCTCGAAAAAATAGGTGAGGCTTAAATAATAGTGGTGCGTAGTAGGTTTTTAGATAATTATGTAAAGAGATACCCCAACGAGTTGTTTGAGATCCTGACATCAGAGAAATGAACCCCCCGCAAGCAACGGTAGGCTCTGCCAGCGTCTTATTGATGACGGAGATTAGATCATCTGGAACCCAAGTATCTGCATGAAGAAAGCAAATAATATCTCCAGTTGCTGCTGATGCTCCATAATTCATTTGAAGAGAACGCCCTGGCTGTTGAGATGAAAGAACTTGTACATTCAAAGTTTGATTAAATGACTCAAAAATTTGCTTTGCAACTGTCACCGTCTGATCTTGGCTGCCACCATCTACCACTATCACTTCGCAAGGAGGAGGATTAAGTAAAGTCAGTTGGCGCAATGTACGTCCTAAGTTAGTTGCTTCATTTAAAGTAGGAATGATAATAGAAACTTGAGACATACCGATTTAGTAGTTTTATCGTTATCTTTATTTTACTTGTTGATGTTGTTCGGCTTTAGTCCAAAGATAAATCGGACAATGTTGAAATGTTTTATAAATATTTCATACAAAGCATTTGTCACCAAAACGGTTCCTGTACTAATAATTAAAAATTTTGCAGCTATGCCTAAATTCCATTGCACTACATAAAAAGATATCCCTACTAAAACTGTCTGATGCAGCAAAAAAACTGGATAAGCCGCAAGGGTTGTATATTGCAGGATACTATTAGTAAATGATAGATATTTCTGACTTAGTCCAAGTATGGCAGTTACCCAACACCAAGAATTGAAGCCTCGCAACATTTGGTAAAGGATATATTCTCCAGAATAGCCGCGTACAGGAAGAACCTCAGTTACCTGTATTCCAAAGATAATAGACATGGTAACTATTGCCATAAACAACACGAGCTTTTGATATTGGGCAATTACTAGTTTAAATCCGGTATCAGAACACAGAATAAAGCCATAAACAAAATAAAAAAAGTACAGCAATAAATTTGCCCAGTCATCATAAAGATTTTGAAAACCAAACCATTTGGGGCGGAATGCACCTTCAATCATAGCCAATGGTAGAGCAGTTAAAAAGATGGCTCCTGGCTGTTTCATAAAAGGGGCAATAGTAGAATACCAGTGCTGACCAATCTGTTGCTTGAAGAATAATAACAGAGGGAGACTAACAAGAGATATTACAAATAGGTAGATCACAAACCATAGGTGCGCCCATTCAAAATTACCTTGAGGACGAATCCCGTTAAAAAACTGTGGGTAAAACTGGAAATAGGAACCGATATCTGCGTGATCTGTAAGAAGTTTGTAATAGACTTGAGGAGGAACTAAAACCAGCGTCCCAAATATGAAGGGGATCAATAGTCGCTTAAAGCGCTCATTCACATACTGCATCGGTGTTCGCAACTGAAGAGAAAACCAAGAGGCAGCACCGGAAATTAAAAAAAACAATGGCATGTGCCACTGATGAACAAAAAAGATAAATCATCCAAGGACAGGGCTTGGTAAGTCATTTTTAATATAAAAATCGCCTAATTCGCCTTGGTAAAAAACTGCGGCAGCATGAAAATAAATTAGCCATAGCACCGCCAATACTCTTAACCAATCGAGTTCGTAGTGTCTTTCTTGGTGATTATTTGTTATATCTAAATCACATTTTAAATTCATTTATTTGCCTTGGTTATAAAATACCAGGACACAACTTGGCAGAGCTGAAGCTACTATGGCACAATACCTAGATGCAGTTAGGTGTTTCTCCTAAAGATTTTTCTGTCGCACAGCAGCAAAAAGCTAGTATAGATCAAGATATCATGTTAAATATAAAAAATAGAGATTGTGGGAAAAACGGTAAAATTCAACTTTAATGCTCCAGAGCATGGTAACGAGTTTTCAGCAGTTTTCCCCAGATTGCATTGTAAGGATGTACAACCTGTGTAGGTTGGTCGTCTTTAAAAATGAGCCTTCCTTCATTTGCCCACTGAAAAATCCCACCGCTCAAGTTATAAATGCATTTCATCCCAACTTTATCAAGCTGCTGGGCTAATTTGGCGCTACGGTAGCCAATGGCGCAGTACACGACTATTGGTCTATCTTTTGAAACTGTCGAAAGTGCTGCTAAGTCAGGTATAAGAGCGTCTATCTGCGTTGCTGTTTCAATATGGCTCACTGCATATTCTATCTGACTCCGTGCATCTAGCACTAATGGCCGAGGCTTTGCAGAATCTAATAGCAATAGGGCTAATTCTTTGCTTGTAATTTCTTTAACATTAGGAAACTGCAATCTAATTAAGAGTTTTATAAAGTTAAATGTAAGTAATTGCACTTGTAAAAATACTTTTTCGTTTTTATAGATAGTTTTAAGTTTGATTGTATAACAAGTATGATTTGAAAGAATTTTCAGGTTCTAAATATTCACCTAGAGGTTTTACAATAGTTGTAACCATTGAGAAAAATTACATTTTCCTAGAAATCACTCTTTATTTACACAGTTTGCTTTAATTTACAATTAACCATAAGGCTGAATTTTAAATCCATGATTTCATCCCAAATTAAGTTTAAAAAAAGTGGATGAAGAATAATTTGCTGGCTTTAAGGTGTTTAATAAAGTTATTACCGAAAGTCTAGTAGAAGCAAAAACATGAAAGGTTTCAAGAAGTTATCTTCAATAGCGCTATTGCTATGTGCTTTTGTGTATCCGCCCTCATTAGCTCAAGCAAAGGATATTTCTTTAATTAATGCTCGCAATGAACAGAGCGCTACACCTGAGGCTAACCTAGTTGGAGATAAAACCGGAGAGCTTTTAATTGCTCAACGGCGGCCAGGACGATACCAAATTATTCGACGACGGCAGGAGTTTAGACAACGGCAGATTCTCCAACGACGACAGCCCAAACGATACCAAAATATCCGACAACGGCAGATTATCCGACGACGGCAGGAGTTGAGACAACGACAGGAGTTTAGACAACGGCAGCCTTACGGACGATACCAGATTTTCCGACGTCGTTAATAACGACGGCTGATGTAAGTAATGAATGGTTAGTGGTTGAACCACTAACCACTAACCACTAACTATCGTTACGTTCTAATGAGCTGCGACTACCTCTCCTTCAAGGCGAACTAGTCGCTCTGCTAAAAGTTTCTCAAGGTCTTCTAGTGCCTTGGTGAAACCTTTGATTCCCTCGTCTAGTTTGTCGGTCGCCATGCGGTCAGCAGCGTGCATCTTGTCGTATGTAGCTTTGTCAACGGATATCTTTTCAATTTCCAAGTTTGCTGCCTTAGCAGGGTCAAGTTTGCGTGGCAGTTCTCCAACTGTTGCTTGCAATTCAGCCAAAAGTGATGGCGAAATAGTTAGCAAATCACTACCTGCAAGTTCAGTAATTTCACCAAGGTTACGGAAGCTAGCTCCCATAACTTCGGTTTTATAGCCGAATTTTTTGTAGTAGTTGTAGATTTTGGTGACTGACAAAACTCCTGGATCTTCGGCTGCTGGGTAGCTATCGCGTCCGGTATCTTTTTTGTACCAGTCAAGAATCCGACCGACGAAGGGAGAAATTAGGGTAATACCGGCTTCTGCACAGGCGATCGCTTGGTGAAGACCAAACAACAAGGTAAGGTTACAGTGAATACCTTCTTTTTCGAGAATTTCCGCAGCGCGAATACCTTCCCAAGTACTGGCGATTTTAATTAAGACGCGATCGCGGCCAACTCCGGCGGCTTTATACTGGGCAATTAATTCCCGTGCCTTAGTTACGGTAGCTTCGGTATCGTAAGACAAACGAGCATCCACTTCTGTAGACACGCGACCGGGAATGATTTGCAAAATCTTTAATCCAAAGGCAACTGCCAAACGGTCAAAAGCCAGAGAAACTATCTGTGCTTGGGTGGCTCCGGCTCCAGCATCTTTCTTCGCCTGGAGTAAAGTATGATCAACAATTCCCTGATATCCTGACATTTGCGCCGCAGCAGTAATCAGCGAAGGATTGGTGGTAGCGTCTTGGGGTTTGAACTTTTCAATTGCCTGGATATCCCCTGTATCTGCGACCACAACAGTCATTTTCCGCAATTGTTCCAGTAAATTCTTAGACATAAAATACTCCGTAATGTTTGTTTAGGATTTACTTATTCCCCAGTTCTTTACACTCTTTACTCTTCCTTCAATTCTGATTCTGGCAATTTTTCTTAATCATTGCCCAATTTTGCTTACTATCTTCAGCCACAGCCCTATTCTAAGTGCCTTATGCAGAAATTGGCTGTCCAATCGAATGCACTTTGATTAAGCTAGTTGTTCCTGATTTACCAATTGGAACACCAGAGGTAATAACTACTTTATCGCCCTTATTGGCTAAACCCATGTCTACAACTGTGTTCACCACATTGGTAAACATCTCTTCGGCATTGTGGACTGGTGGGATCAGTAAAGCTTCCACACCCCAAGAAAGCGCTAGTTGGCGATAAGCGGTGATGTCAGGGGTAAGGGCAATAATGGGAGAAGTAGGGCGATATTTAGACACCATTCTCGCCGTACTTCCTGATGAAGTGTTACAGAGAATTGCTCGTGAGCCTGTTTCATAAGCGATGCGACACACGGACTCTGCCACAGATTCGGTAACGCTGAGACTGCCTGCTTCATGACACCAAGCATGTCTGCTACCCTCATCTAGAGCCTGTTCTGTCCGCACGGCGATGTTGTGCATCATCTCGACGGCGGCGATGGGATATTGCCCGACAGCTGTTTCACCAGAAAGCATTACTGCATCCGTACCATCTAAGATGGAGTTGGCAACATCGGTTGCTTCGGCGCGGGTGGGATCGGGGGCGCTAATCATCGACTCTAGCATTTGGGTGGCTGTAATCACCGGCTTGCCAGCACGATTGCAACGACGAATAATATCTTTTTGAATTAGGGGGACTTCGTGAATTGGTACTTCTACCCCTAAATCGCCACGAGCAATCATAATCGCGTCCGCAACCTTCAGAATTGAGTCAAAATTCTCTACTGCTTCTGCTCTTTCGATTTTGGCAATTAAGCGGATGGAAGCACCAGCAGCTTCAATCATGCGTTTGGCGGGTTCTAAGTCTTGTGGCGATCGCACGAAGGACACCGCTACCCAGTCTACACCCAACTGAATCCCAAAGCGCAGATCGAGCAAGTCTTTTTCGGTGATTGAACTAACAGGTAAAGGAGTTTGTGGTAGGTTTACTCCTTTGTGTGTAGAAATTAACCCGCCAATTTTTACTTGTGCGCGAATGTGATCGGCATCGCGATCGGTAACAATCAACTTGACGCGGCCATCATTAATCAAAATCGGTTCACCTGGTCGCACCATTGCGAACAAAGTCGGCAATGGTAAGGGTAGTTCGTCGATACTCTCACCCTTTTCTTGCAAAACAAAGGTGACTTCACTACCAGCTTCTAAATTTAACCCTTCTGGTGGTAAAGTTCCCAAACGAATCTTTGGGCCACACAAGTCTTGCATAATTGCGATCGGCTTTTGCTGCTCAGTACTAATTTGTCTGAGATAATGAGCAGTTTGGGCGTGGAATTCATAAGCCCCGTGGGAAAAATTCAGCCGTGCCACATTCATTCCAGCTTCTACCAAGCCGTGCAGCTTTTCGGGTGCAGATGTAGCCGGGCCAACAGTACAAATGATTTTGGTTCGACGCATAGGGATTAGGGGTTGAGGAGTAACCTGCAAATTTGGATGGTTTATACCAATTCGTAATTCGTAATTCGTAATTAAGAGAGTTCGCATCCAAATTCACATGTGCTTCATATCACTGGTTTGCTAAATAAAGATACTAAATGGCGTTTTGTTTTCAGCATATTTACCATTCAACCCAAATCCCAAAAGCCAAGGGTCAAGGGTCAAAATTTAATGACCAATGACCAATGACCAATGACAAATGACTAATGACTAATGACTAATGACCAATCAAACCACAGCAACTGTCGGTGCGAGTTTTTCCTTTTGTGATATAGACAACATCAGGTCAATCACGCGATTTGAATAGCCCCACTCGTTGTCATACCAGGCAATTACCTTAAAGAAGTTTGAGTTCAACTCAATCCCAGCACCCGCGTCGAAGATACTGGAATGGGTATCGCCTTGAAAATCTGTGGAAACTACTTCATCATCTGTGTAACCCAGGATACCCGCTAGATAACCTGCGGCAGCTTCCTTCATGGCAGCACAGATTTCCTTGTAACTGGTAGCTTTGGCTGTTTTGAAAGTTAAATCAACTACAGAGACATCGGGAGTCGGAACTCGTAATGCCATACCAGTCAGCCTACCCTTTAATTCTGGTAAAACCAACGCTACAGCTTTAGCTGCGCCTGTGGAAGAAGGAATAATATTCTGGCTTGCACCTCGACCACCCCGCCAGTCTTTCTTGCTGGGGCCGTCTACAGTTGGCTGAGTGGCAGTCATCGCATGGACTGTGGTCATTAACCCTTCAGTCAACCCAAAGTTGTCATTGATGACCTTAGCTATGGGAGCTAGACAGTTTGTAGTGCAGCTAGCATTGGAGACAATGATATCCTTGCTAGGGTCAAATAGGTGATGATTTACACCCATTAGCAGGGTAGGAACTCGATCTGGATCTTTGGTGGGAGCGGAAATTACTACTCGCTTTGCACCTGCCTTCAGGTGGTTTGCGGCTCCTTCGTAATCAGTGAAAAGCCCAGTAGCTTCCACGACATAATCTGCACCTAATTTTCCCCAAGGTAACTCTGCTGGGTTCCTCACCGACACGCAAGGAATGAAGTGCCCGTCTATGAGGATACCATCTTCCTTGGCTTCAACCTTGTGCTTTAATTTGCCGTGGGTTGAGTCGTACTTTAATAGGTAAGCGAGGTTATCTGGTGGTACTAGGTCGTTAATGCCTATAAACTCAATGTTGGGGTTATCGATGCCAGCGCGAAGCACAAGTCGCCCGATTCGACCGAAGCCATTGATACCAACCTTCAATTTAGTCAAGATTAAACCTACCCTTGTGGAAAGTTGAACAAAAGGAGAAAGTTAAAAGTCAAAATAGATTGCCTTTTACTCTTTACTTTATGATCCTGACAGTATCAGTCAGCTAAGGCATATTTACTTGGCATATTTTAAGGATTGGGCATGGGGCATTGGGGATTGGGGATTGG